>DATDAG010000346.1:0-3614 GCA_036525495.1 Anaerolineales bacterium | reverse complement strand
CTGAGTCTCTCGCGCAGGTGCTCAACGAACTTGGCTCCAGGGCAGCGCTGGTCATTCACGGCGCGGGTGGTACCGACGAGCTCAACACCTGCGGGGTAAATCGCATCAGCCACCTCAAGGATGGCGCGGTCAAAACCTATGATCTCAACCCCGCCGATCTCGGTCTTGCGAAGTCTACTGTAGCTGATCTGCGCGGCGGTATGCCTGATGAATCTGCAGTGATGATGCGCGAGTTGTTCACGGGCAAGCTCAACGGAGCGCGCCGTGATGCGGTTCTCCTCAACACCGCCGCCACTATTGCTGCTGAATCGGGCGATCTAAAGTCCGCGCTGCTTGAGGCAGCCGAAGCCATTGATAACGGCAAAGCCCTCGCCAAACTTGATGCGCTGGTCGAGTTCACCAAACAATTCCAGACGATCCAATGAGCATTCTCGAAAAGATCATCGAGCAAAAGAAATTGGAGATTGCGGCGCTCGACGCCCAAGCCTTACGCCGCGCCGCGAACTCTGCTCCTGCGCCTCGAGATTTTCTTGCCGCGATTTCTCCCTCACCCCTTCGCCCCTCTCCCAGTGGGAGAGGGGTTGGGGTGAGGGTAAGCCTAATCGCTGAACTCAAACGTGCTTCTCCCTCGAAGGGAATTCTTGCCCCGCACCTTGACCTGTTCCAGCTGGCGGACATCTACACCCAAAACGGCGCATCCGCCATCTCGGTGTTGACCGATGAAAAATTCTTCATGGGCAAACTCGAAACATTGCGAGAACTTCGCTTTGAACGCAAATTTGAATTGCCGTTGCTCAGAAAAGATTTCATGATTGACGAAGTCCAACTCTACGAAGCGCGCGCTAACGGAGCGGAGGCCATCCTCCTCATTGTCGCTGCATTGACCGACGACAAGCTCTTCGCTGATTTGCATGCCTGTGCTTTGAGTCTAGGATTAACTGCCTTGGTTGAAGTTCATAATGAAGAAGAAACTGAACGAGCGCTGATGCTGAGAGATGTAAAACTTATCGGCATCAACAATCGCAATCTCGCGACATTCGATGTCACTCTTGAAACAACAGAAAAACTCCGCCCGATGATCCCATCCGGGATTGCGGTTGTCGCTGAAAGCGGAATTTTCACAGCCAGTGACGTGGAACACTTGGCAAAAGCGAACGTGGATGCGATTTTGGTTGGTGAAGCGTTGGTGACTTCGGATGATGTCCCTGCGAAAGTGAGAGAATTATCTGGAGCGGATGTTCTTGCTAGCACCGAAGGTGCGAAGCAATCCCCGACATAATGAAGAGATTGCTTCCCGAAGGTCGCAATGACATAGAGTTATTATGACCAAAATAAAAATCTGCGGAATCAAAACCCTTGACGATGCACTCGCTGCTATTGACCTTGGAGCGGACTTGATTGGATTCAACTTCTATCCAAAGAGTCCACGCTATGTGGAGGTCGGGATGTGTCGCAATATTATCTCGAAGGTGCGGACTATTGGGCGGGTGACTTGTGTGGGTGTGTTTGTGAATGCTTCAGCAGATGTAATCCATGCGACGATGGATACATGTGGATTGAATCTTGCGCAGTTGCATGGCGATGAAACAGTTGAATTTATGGAATCGCTTCAAGAGAAATCGTTCAAGGCGTTTCGTGGAATCCCTGAAAGTGTAGATGGCTTTGCAAGAGATGATGTACCTGCGTTTTTAGTTGATGCTTCTGTGAAAGGTTTGTATGGTGGAAGCGGAGTCACTGCCGATTGGGATGGCGCGGCGGAGTTGGCTAAGAAGTATCCACTGTTGCTGGCGGGCGGGCTGACTCCAGAGAATATCGCGGAGGCGATTCGCAGAGTCAAGCCGTGGGGTGTGGATGTAGCTTCGGGTGTGGAGTCAGCTCCAGGGAAGAAAGATCCGAGCAAGATGAAGGCGTTCGTGCAGGCAGTGCGCGATACTGAGAGTAAAGTTTGAGCGAGTGAAAGGCTTCAATCCGAAAGAGGAATAATGACAACTACTTTATTACCGCACAAGTTCGGTCCTTATGGAGGACAGTTTGTTCCCGAAACATTGATGCCCGCGTTGATCGAATTAGAAGAAGCGTTTGTGTCGGCAAAGGCGGATGCAGCGTTTCAAGCGGAGTTCAACAAGTTAATGGCGACATTCGTGGGGCGACCAACACCATTGACATACGCAAAACGATTATCGGAAAAATTAGGCGGCGCGCAAATCTATCTGAAGCGCGAAGATTTGGCGCACACGGGCGCGCACAAGATCAACAACGCATTGGGGCAGGCGCTGCTGGCGAAGCGGATGGGGAAGCGGCGCATCGTGGCAGAGACGGGCGCGGGTCAGCATGGCGTGGCGTCGGCGACAGCGGCGGCATTGTTGGGATTCGAATGCGTGGTGTATATGGGCGAAGTGGACATCGCGCGGCAGGAGCCGAATGTGTTTCGAATGAAGTTGCTCGGTTCGGAGTTGCGACCCGTGAGTTCGGGAACGAGGACGTTGAAGGATGCGATCAACGAAGCGATCCGCGATTGGGTGACGAATGTGCGCGATACACATTATTTATTAGGCTCTGCATTGGGACCTCATCCGTATCCGACCATCGTGCGTGAGTTCCAGTCGGTGATCGGAACGGAAGCGCGCGAACAAATGATGGTGGAAGTGGGACGCCTGCCTGATACGGTCATCGCGTGTGTGGGTGGTGGATCGAACGCCATCGGTGTCTTTAGTGGATTTGTCGAAGATGATGGTGTGGAGTTGATCGGTGTCGAAGCGGGCGGAAGTGGAATCGAAACAGGCAGACACGCGGCGCGTTTTGGTGATGCGAAGAAAGCGCGTGTTGGTGTGATACATGGAACTCGCACTTACGTGTTGCAGGATGAAGACGGTCAGATCGCAGAGACACATTCCGTTTCGGCGGGATTGGATTACGCGGCGGTTGGTCCTGAGCATGCGTTGATGCGCGATACCGAGCGGGCGTTTTATACATCGGCGACTGATACAGAAGCGTTGGATGCTTTTCAGATTTTGTGCCACACGGAGGGGATCATCCCTGCGTTGGAGTCGTCTCATGCGGTGGCGGAGGTGATCAAGAGAGCACCGAAGATGCGGAAGGATCAGGTGATTCTGGTCAATTTGTCGGGAAGAGGGGATAAGGATTTGAATACAGTGATAAAGGAATTGGGTACGAAATAATGAACCGCGAAGTACGCTAAGAACGCAAAGAAAAAAAGAAGAGACTCGGTGGTTGAGTAGCCGCGAAGCGGCGTATCGAAACCACCACTAAGCAGAGTAATTCTGGTTACAAAATTCAGTAAATCACAGATTGCGGTGATTGAAAGGTAGGAATGGCAGAAATCGTACCGTAGAGATTTTCGATCGTCCGGACAAGAAACCTGGAAAAGCGATGCAGACGAAAACGGGTTTCATCCACACGGCGAGGTCCGCGTGCCATGCGGCGAGCAAACTCCCAGCGGAGAAAGACCCAGACGTTGACCAGGATCAGACCAACACTCAACAGAAAGAAGCGCAAGACCGGATTGCGAGAAGTAGTTGTAGCACGAATACGACGTAGTAAACGATACGAGCATTCCACACCAAAGCGTCGACGATATTCGTCGTGGATTTTGT
>DATDAG010000345.1:0-3552 GCA_036525495.1 Anaerolineales bacterium | reverse complement strand
GTGCCGCGGTGGAAGGTCCCGTATTCCCTCGCCCTGCTGGTGGCCTGGTTCAGTGAAGTGTGGGCCGACTATGTCACCGGCAAAATGCCGATGGCTACGGTAACGGGAGTGCGCCTGACCTGCCGCAATATGTTTTTCGATCCCTCTGCCAGTTTAAAGGAGCTGGGGTTGCAACCGCGCCCGATACGCGATGCTGCTCGCGATGCTGTCGCCTGGTACAAGGAGCAGGGTTGGCTTTAGGTTTGGGGAGAAATGTTCAGTTTGTAGTATTGCCAAACGGCAAAAACCAGGAATGCAGGGGCGCACACGGAAGCGGTGATCAACAGATAGAACATGCCATCGGACCAGGCAAAAATACAGATCAGAAACATGGAGTCGTCGAAGTCAAAGCCATCAGGAGCGTTGAACGCTTCATTGGGAGTGCTGCCGCTTTCGTGTAGACGGAATACGATCCAGAACGTTAATGCGATGGAGAGACCCGACAGCATGCCCATCTTCCACGCCCAGTGACCCAACGCGCTTTCGGACAGGCCGATACCAATGCCGAAGAACAATGCGACGTTTACGATGGAGTCGCAGTACAAATCATACCAGTGTCCCCAACTCGAGCTTTTGCCACTCAGCCGGGCCAACTCTCCGTCGGCGCGATCGAGTAAAGCGGAAAGGGCAAACAGCAAACCTCCGCAAACGGTCCAGAAATAATCCCCCCTTGTGAACGCCGCTGCTGCGGCGAGTCCTGAAAGTAGGCGCATGGTGGTCAGGTGGTTCGGCGTGACCGGCGTGTTCACCAACGGCAGGATCATCCAGCGTCCCGCATAATGAGCGTAGGTTTTTGGGGGTGGAATGTCCCGGGTTGGCTTATCGTCAGGTTGTGCGGATTCGGTCATGATGGTCTCAACTCTCCACTTCCCCGATGGTGTCCAATTCGCGGTCGATTTCGAAACTCTTCAGCGTATAGAGGTAATGATACAGGCCCTGCTTCGCCATCAGTTCACTATGGGTGCCGGATTCAGCGATCTGTCCCTTGTCGAGCACCAGGATCTTGTCGGCGTTGTGGATGGTGGACAGCCGGTGCGCGATCACGAAGGAAGTTTTGCCTTGCATCAACCGCTCCAGGGCTTCCTGTATCAGTTTCTCCGACTCGTTGTCGAGTGCAGAGGTGGCTTCATCCAATATCAGCATATGCGGGTTCTTCAAAATAGCTCGGGCGATGGCTATGCGCTGCCTTTGCCCGGCAGATAAGCGGATGCCTTTTTCCCCGACCACAGTGAGGTAGCCTTCCGGGCATTGCTCGATAAAATCATGAGCGTTTGCGGAACGCGCTGCGGCTTCAATCTCTTCATGGCTTGCCTCGGGTTTGGCGTAGCGGATGTTCTCTTCAATCGTTCCGCCAAACAACAGGGTTTCCTGAGGCACGAACGCCACCTGTTTCAGGAAACTGGTCAATTGCACGTCGCGGATGTTGTGGTCGTCGACGATGATTTCGCCTTCGATGGGATCGTAAAATCGGTGCAGCAATTGAACCAATGTGGTTTTGCCGGCACCGCTGGGCCCGACCAACGCCACCATCTCTCCGGGGGCAACGGAAAAATTCAGACCTTTCAATACTTGCTGGTCGTCGCGGTAATGAAAGTGCAGATTGCGAACTTCAACGCGCCCGGTGATTTGCGGAAGGGGTTGCGCTTCGGGACGGTCCTTCACTTCACTTTCCGTGTTCAAAATTTCAAAAATACGCTCGCTCGCGCCGAGTCCCTCCTGAACACGGGTGTACAGCCGTGCGAAACTGCCCATCGGGCCGGCAATGATCGTTGCGTACAAGATAAACGCAATCAGTTCTCCGGGGCTGATGTTGCCGACGATCACCTGATGTCCGCCATACCACAATAAGATTAGCGCGGTCATGAATGCTATGAAGCCGATAGAGGGACCGAAGAACGCCGAAATCTTCACGCGCTTTTTCGCCGACTGAAAACTGTCTTCGACGGCGTCACCGAAGCGATCCATTTCCAGTTCCTGTCGCACAAACGACTTGACCACCGGCATGCCGCTCAGGTTCTCTTCCAATATGGTCGTTGAGATGGACAGCTTGTCCTGTATCTCTTTGGACAGGGCTTTCAGTTGCTTGCCGAAATGCTTGGCGAAGACCACCAGTATGGGTGCGAGCACGAGGATCATGAAGGTCAGCTTCCAGTTCATGTAGATGACAATAGCGATGCCGCCGATCAGGCGGATCGACTGTTGCAGCACCGTGGCGGGGAGGTCGGTGATGACGCCTTCGATGGTGGTGATGTCGTTGGTCATGCGCGACATGATCTCGCCGGTGCGGCGCTTCACGAAAAAGCTCATCGACAGTTTGTGCAAATGGTTGAACATGATTTTGCGGAAGTCGGTGATGACGCGTTTTTCGGTGATGTCATAGAGGTAGTTGTGCGCCGTGGTCAGCAGCAACTGTGCCAGGAACAGCAGGGCGATGGTCCATGCCATGGTGTTGAGCAGTTCCAGGTCCTTTTGCACCATGACGACATCGACCAACTGCTTGACGAACAGCGGGACGATCAGGTTGGTCGCCGCCGCCAGAATGAGAAACACGCTTCCCCAAAACAGGGCGGTTTTGTAGGGTATGAGTAGTCGTAAAAGCTTTTTGGCGTTGGTCATTTTGATGGGGTGGCGTGTTATGTAATGGGTTCATCATACAGGCATTGCACGGACGGCCCAAAGAATTTTTAAGTGGCGCCTGCGAGGCACGTTACAATGTCATCGTTCAGGAAAGTCCACTAACGTTAAAGGGTCGCGTTAAAAATGCTGCAGAAACTAAAAATCATTTTTTCGGATATCAAGATCCAACACACGGTGTTTGCGTTGCCGTTTGCCATCATGAGCGCCTTCCTGGCGGCGGAGGGGTTGCCGGAATGGGAAACTCTGGGCTGGATCCTGGTCTGCATGCTGGGGGCGCGCAGCGCAGCGATGGCGTTCAACCGCATCGTCGATGCCCGCATCGATGCCAACAATCCGCGCACCAAGGACCGCGCTTTGCCGGCAGGGAAGGTGACGCAGGGGCAGTATGTCGGGTTTCTGATTGTCGCCTCGGCTGTTTTTGTTTTTGGTGCGGCGATGTTGAACAGTCTCGCTTTGTGGTTGTCGCCGGTCGCGTTGCTGATCGTATTCGGCTATTCGCTGACCAAACGCTTCACGCCGTTCTCGCATGTGTTTCTCGGGTTCGCGTTATCCTGTGCTCCCGTAGGCGCCTGGGTGGCGGTGCGTGAGGAAATTTCATTGATCTCTCTCGTGCTCGGAGCGGCGGTGGTGTTCTGGCTCACCGGATTCGACATCATCTACGCCTGCCTGGATGTGGAGTCGGACAAGCGCAATCATCTGCATTCCATCCCTGAACAATTCGGTATCGAAAACGGGTTGAAGATCGCCTTCGCCGCGCATGTGATGATGGTGGCGTTTTTGTCCGCTCTGGCGGCGCATCATTTGCTGGGCGGGACCTATCTGTTGGGCGTGAGCATCGTTGCCGCCTTGCTCTGGTGGGAGCATTCGCTGGTCAAG
>DATDAG010000344.1:0-8126 GCA_036525495.1 Anaerolineales bacterium | reverse complement strand
AATCAGGCGGCGTTGATGGCTTATGTGACTTTCGCCTTCATGCTTGCCGACACATTGCAGACTCTCATTTCTGTCCCGTTTCTTTCTTTGACCCCTGAACTGACCCCGGACTATGATGAGCGCACCACGCTGACAAGTTTCCGCTCGTTCTTCCAGCTCGTGGGAGCCTTGTCCGTGGTCATCGCTGCGCCCGCCATCGTGGACATGGTGCTCACGAACGGCGGCACACAGCAACAGGGATTTATGCTGGTCGGCGCGATCTTTGGCGGCATCGGTGCGATACCGTTATTGTTGATAGGTATCTTCATACGAGAAACGTCCACGCCCGAACAGCAGGAAAGCATGCCTTTCCGTGAGACCCTGCGTGAAGCGTGGAAGAACGTCCCCTTTCGCTTTTCGGTGGGCATTCACATGCTCAACTGGTCGGCAGTGGATATGGTGGCGGTTTCGTTCCCGTACTTCCTGCTCTATTGGGTGGCGCAGGGAGACCTGCTCGCAAAGGCGAATCTGTTCGGTATCGAGATCGCGTATGAATCTGCGTTCTTTGGCATACTCATGTCTGTGTGCATCCTGTTCATCCCTTTCTGGTTGTGGATGGCGAAACGGTACGATAAGCGAACTGCTTACAGATTGGGGATGACCGCCTGGGTGTGTGTGGCATTATTGATCTACACCATCCAACCCGGGCAGACAGGGTATCTGCTCTTTATTGCCGCCTTTGCAGGAGTCGGGGTCTCAGCCGCGTACGTAATGCCCGATGCGCTTTTTGCCGATGTGATCGAATGGGACGAACTGCGTACCCGCCGCAGACAGGAGGGCATCTTTTATGGCATCAGGGCGCTCATCCGCAAACTCACCAGTGCTCTGGTCATCTTTGTCACACTTCAATTATTGGGCTGGTCGGGATATGTTTCTCCGCCTGAAGGCGCGACCCAATTCATGCAATCGGAGTCGGCATTGAGAATGATCCGTTTGCTGGTTTCACCAATTGGCGCAGCGATCGTTTCAGGGACGATCGTCTTCGCATGGTTATTCCCGCTGACGCGCGAGAAGCACAAGCGCATTCAAAGATTATTGGAGGAAAGACGGGGGAAGATGGGGTAGTTTTTAGCTGTTAGCTATTAGCCGTGAGCGTTTAGCGGCTGGCTTTGAGTTTTTGGATGAAGGCGTTCAGCATTTTGCGGATTTCGACGAGATTGTTCGTCATGGATTGAAAAGTGTTTTCGGGGAGATAACCAAGATCGTGTGCAAGGATGAGAAGATATTCCAACTCACTTGCAGAACCCATTGAGATGAGAAAGTAGCGTTTGAGTTCAGCGTCTGAATCTTTTCCACAGCCTTCGGCGATATTGGCAGTGACGGAAACCGCCGCTCGTTGGATCTGGCTCGTAAGCGCATACATTTCCTGTTTGGGGAATTTCTCTGTTGCTTTGTAAATCGAGAGGGTCAATGCGTGAGATTTCTCCCAGACTTTGAGGGTTCTGAAGTCTTTCATGGTTTCTCCTCGTAAGCTTTTAGCGATTAGCTTTTAGCGTTTAGCTGGCTGCTAACCGCTAATCGCTAAAAGCTATTTGACTGTTACCTGTATTATCGCACTATCCACAACTTGATCTGACCTCACGACCTGCAATTGCACAGCGAATAGACCGCTGAGTTCGGATGTATCCCACTCCGCAAGCGGACCATCCGTAATGGACTCATTACTCTCAGTAACTTGTATCCATTCCTGTGGATTCAGTCCCTGACCGACGAGGATACGGTAGGAGACAAAGTCTGCTCCAGCGGCGGTGCCAGTGATGGTGACGTTGCCGCTGACTTCGGCGAAGAGTTCGGGTGAGGTGATGTTGACATCGGGGTTGGTGAGCGGGGCTTGGATGACATCGTAGTTGGCGGGCGGGATCGCCAGCCCTGCGCTTTCAGCCCAGGATCGTGCATCGGCAGGGACAACGAGATAGACGCGGTCTTCGATGAGTTGCGGGAGAGTAAATACGGTTGCCAGTAAATTCGTTTCACGGTTGATGGAGAATTTACGATACATGTTGTCTGCTTGGAGGGGTTCGTTGCCATTGAGGAAAACTTCGTTGACGATGTTCGGGCACTCGGATGTAGGCAGCATGCCTGAGGGGTCACAAACGTTGATGACTGAAACATCCGCGGGCAGTGACCAATCTTCAGGCGGGACGTTTTGTGAGGCGATCTGCATCAGCGCATTCCATAAAACAGCGACCCCCCTCGGTCCCCCCTGAAGGGGGGAAGATTCACGAGCGCCAGTCCATGTGGCAACAACTCGCGAAGGAGAATAACCGATCGCCCAGGTGTCGAGCGCGTCTTCGGTTTGACCCAGCTTCACAGCGGCGGGGATGCCAACATCCAAAACATTCGATGTGCGCAGGGCGCCGATGCGCGCGGTTTCATCGCTCAATGAATTATTGATTAAATATGCCAGTCCTGGCGTCACCACAGGCTTGGCCTGCGGCGTGGACCAATCGTGCCACACAGCGCCATCGCCGCCCTCCACGCGCAGGATCGTCACAGGCATGAACGCCTCGCCTGCGGGGTTCTGCCCAAAGTACACGCCGTTCTGTGCAAAGACGCCATACGCCCCCGCCGCCCGCCACAACGTCAATTGCTCGTCGCGCGAAACACCGAACGAACTCGCGATCTTCGTCACGTTCTCGGCGCCCATTTGCGCGGACACCTGCGCGGCAGGCGCGGGATAATCGTTCGCCAATGCCACACGCAGACGCATCGGTCCGTGATATTCGTTGTCGAAATTATGAACGGGCGTCTTGCCTGGGATGTCCCAGATCAACGAGGCTGGACTCAAGCCGCGGGTGAAGCCTGTCAGATAAACGAACGCATCCAACGCGGACCCTGGGTTGTGCCCGCCGATAAGTGGCGTTTCCTGCGCTTGGAACGTTTCACCGACCACGGCAAGGATCTGTCCTGTTTTGGGATTCGTGATGACGGCGCTTGCAGATGAGTCAGGGACCTGGATCGTCGGTGGTAACGCGGACAGAAATCGGAGTGAGTCACATTCGATGAGCGGATCGGGCAGTCCTGCCAGTCGAGCGGCGTAAAAGACAGTGACACACGATGACTGTTTCTGTACATCGTAATCGAGCGTGGAGATGATGGTGAGTCCGCCGCGTTCGATTCGCTCGCGAGGGAATTGGGTATCGAGTTGGGCGAGGAGCAGGTTGACGAAGGCAGGAGCAGGTTGAGGCGAGGCAGGACGCGGAGTCTGGAAGAAGGGAGATTCTCCGAGGGCGTTATCGGCTCCTTGAGTGGATAAAAGCCCCAGCGCGGACATCATCCTGATGGTTTCCTTGCCGCGTTCGAGTGCGGTCTGCGGCGCGTCGTATGGGTTGAGACTCGGCGAGTCGCTGACGCCCGCGAGGATGGCGGATTCGGCTGTGGTCAGTTGTGTGGCGGATTTGCCGAAGTAGAGTTGGGCGGCGGCTTCGGCGCCGAAGGCGTAGCGTCCGAAGTGTGCGGAGTTGAGGGTCCACTCAAGGATCTGGGTGCGCCCAAACTCGGCGGTGATCTGCGCGGCAAGGATGCGTTCACGCAGGGCGCGTTGCAGGGAGGGCGGTTCGTTGAAGAGCAGCAGATCGAAAACGAGACGCTGTGCAAGGGTGGGATGCAGTTCGGGGTCGCTGAGACCCGCGAGGGAGTAGCCCGCGTGCTTCCAAAAGTTTGGGTCGCTGCGGGCGATGACCGCGTCAGCAAGGGACTTGGGCAGGTATTGCGGGTTGGTGTCGCCGAGAGGAATGTAACGGCGCGGCAGAGTTTCGCCAGAGGCGGGGGCGAAGGTGTAGATGACGTTCTCACCCGTGCGGTCGGTAATGCGCGTGGGCTGGAGCAGGAGTCCGTCTGGAGGGTTGAGCAGGGTCGGCAGGATCTGCACGGAGGGCAGGTCGCGTGTGAGGTTGACATAACTAAATGCCGTGATGATGATGAGCGCGGCGATGAGCAGGGAAAGGATCATCCCTGCGCTGAGCAGGGTGTTGCGCGTGCGGGCTTCGTCCTTGTGCTGCTTGGCGATGCGCCGCTTGCGTCTTTCGCGCAGGATGGGGATGGAGGAGGGCATGGGACTATTTAACCACAAAGGACACAAAGAGCACAAAGGAATTTATGGGGGAAGGAAAGATGAAAGACACTTGCACCAGCACGCAAGTGCAGGTGGGAAAGAAGTGGAAAGTGGGGAGTGGGAAGTGGTAAAAAAAACGGTAAAATTGGCAAAGGTTTAGTTTGAGGAGATTTCAATGAAGCTTCAAGAAATCAAACACGCAATTACAGAATTGAATCCAAAAGAATTGGCTCGTTTTCGCCAGTGGTTCGAGAAGTTCGAAAAAGATGCCAAGTCTAGCGAGTTGGATAAACATACAGACAAAGCATTGCTCAGAAAACGAGTCAACGAGCTACGAGGGTCTTTAAAAGGGTCAGGTGCAATGAAAGCATTTATGGAAGAACGCCGCAAGGGATAAAGAGAAACTCCGAGTGAATAGCTCGGAGTTTTTATATTTCATCAAACCCAATTGTTTGTAGATATTCAAAAATCGGATCGTAAAATTCTTTCTTACGCGTATGATCTTCTTCGTCGCCTGATGGGACAACAATTACCATGCCTTGTCTCGCACGAGTTAAAAGGACACGATAAGCATTCTTTAGATAGTTTTGTCGTTCTGGTTTTCTGATTTTGTTCCATCTGTCGCCAATAAATGAAAAATGTTTCCATCCATGTTCAGAATAACGAAAATCAGCATCCCACGTTACACAAGCCCAATCCAATTCGAGCCCTTGTACCTGAAATTCAGTGACAACATCTTCAAGATAATAAGATGAACGGACATCTTCTTTTCCATCAAGGAACCAATGAATTGGGTCAACAGGAGATTTAACATCTATTGCATGTGGTTTCAATCGTTCTGCTTGAGAAGAAACCACAATTCCGTAACGTTCTGAACCACGTGCCTGTGCTTTTAGCCATTGTTTTGCCTTCGCAAGGTCACGAGTAATAACAATCGGGTAATTTTCCCTCACTTGTTCCAAAGTCTCTTTTGCTTCTTCTGGTTGTAAATCAAGGATTTGTTTGACCAGAAGTGAAACATGTTCAGCACGGAATGAACGCATCGAAACTGAAAGATGCAATTCGTCTTTATAAATGACACTTTGCCGTGCTTTGATTTTATTCAACACATTTTCAGTACCGTACTCACTGTCAGTCAATTTTGGAGATATGTAAATGTGCCAACTTGGAAATGAACGTTCCAAAGCTTCAATCCATTCGCTAATTCCAGCTTCTCCCGTATTGATCTCTTGACCACCACCAACCAGACAGACAACAACTGCCCAATCGGGATGACGATCAAGGCAGGAAATCAAGAACTCTGGTTCTGACACATGAAAATTTGAAAGATTCTTCCTTCGTTTCATAAAATTTGCAGTTTGTTGTAAATCCCAAGCGCGTTGGGCTTCATCAAACAAAGCAACATGTTCAATTGGTGGTTTGTCGGGGTTGATTATGCCTTCATCACGAAAGTTATGAACATTCTGGATGAATAACTTAACTTCGCTCATCACTTCCCCCTTTTTGACTTTGTTACCAAGTTCTTTCTCTCGCTGAACTTTATCTCTTGTCAAAGCTTCTCGTAGAATTGCTACAAGAGGTCCATTGCCTGAAAGAAAAACACTGTAAAGATCATTGTCTTTATCAATATGATTTGTTGCAATATTGAGCCCAACCAAAGTTTTCCCAGAGCCAGGAACACCTGTGACAAAACACAAAGATTTATGCGACTTCTCTTTTGAAAGTCGGATGATTTCAGATATAGCATTAGAAGTGTCTCTAAGATTGATGGCACTAGCATCACTCGAGAGATTTCACTCACGGAGTGACCGCTATATAGAGCCATTGCTGCCTCAATGATAGTTGGCGTGGGTTGGTATCTTCCAGATTCCCATTGCAATGGATTGATTTCATTTCCATCTACAAAACGTAATACATCATCAATAACTTGACTCAGTAATGCCTCATTGGATTTGATTGGAAACAACAGTTTGTCATTGTGAGAAGTTGTGGAAACTATTGCTGTATCCACTTTTGCTTTAGTGGCAATGAGAATTGGGGCAATAAAGCATTCGTGACTCGTTTCATGGAAATTCTTTAAATCCAAAGAATAATCCCATACTTGGTCGATTGCGTAAGATGTAAATTCTTTTTCGCCAACTTTGAATTCGAGAACAAGGATTGCCGAGCCAATAAGCAATACAACATCAATCCTTTTTCCCATTCTTGGGATTGAATATTCAAAATAAATCGAGCCTTTATGTGGTTGAAGAATGTTTTGTAATATTCTGATTTCTTCTAACCATGCATCCCGCTGTGTTTGTTCCAAAGCAAATTCGCTACTTTGCGCAAGTTTGCCAAGTATTTCGTTTGAACTCGTCTTTAGGAAATTGGCTATCGTGTCAGAATAATATTCTCTTCGCATTTCCTGTTAACTTTCCCAATATCAATTAATTGCTTTGGTTGAGTAAGGATACAGCCAAAATACAATTCGGGCAAGATAAATTTGTGAACAGGGAATTGCGGAAACTTGGGTGGAAAGTGGTCCGCATGTGGGAACACGAGTTGAGGGAGCCGAGGAAGGTCGCTGTGAAGGTGAGGAGGGTGTGGGAGTAGCCCCCTCTGTCCGTTGGACATCTCCCCCAAATACAACAACTTAACCTTGGTAGGCGGATTCAGATTTTAGTGCGTCGTATTTAGGGGAGAACTGGTGAAGATGGCGTGAATTTTGAAACGCCGAGCAGGGTCCCTGTATAGATGGTGCCATCGGGTCCGATCTCCGTTGCGGCGAAGAAAGAGTTTTCGCAATCATCTGGGTTGAGAGACAGAACGGGCATCATGATCGCGCGATACGGCAGGGAGTTGATCTGCTCAAACGCAGCCAGCGAACATTCCTTCTGACGCGACGCGACGAACTATTCCAATTCTCCAGTGGAGAAATCAACCATCGCCAGCCCCCAATGTCCCTCTTGTTGACCGATCGCATAGATCAACCCTGTCCGTTCGCTCATGGTCGGAATACCGTTCGGCACGCTGATCTCTGGGTTTGCCCAAACCTGCTCGCATGTGCGCGTTTCTGGATCCCAGTCCACGCGTTCGATACCATACGGAGCCTGATCCACGTCATTGCCTGATAACACGGCGAACAATCCGCCAACCGTGGGCGGCAGTTTTTTCCAAAGCGGCGGTTCATTCTGAAGCAGGTTGTTGACCAGTATCGACGCGTATCCGCGCACCAGCACCGATTGTTCCGATAACGAGGTCTCCTGTGATGGATCTCCAAAACGGATCGGGAACTCGCACGCGATGCGGCGGTCCCTGCCTGGGGCGATCGGCTCCCAATCGGCGGGGATCTCGTCCCGCCACATCAAAACAAGATGCATTAACTCCTGTCCATCTGTAAAGACAACGAACTTATCTTCGTCAGCGCCAGTTCCCATCAAACTCGGAGTGGACCCTGACCCAGGTCCGATTCGAAGCGCGGACAAGTTGCCTGCTCCAGCCTCATAGGGAGCTTGCCACCCCTGAGTCAGTTCCCTGCCATTCCATTGCAATCTGAACATTTCACGGCTGGTGACGATGTAAATGCCCCCGTCTTTATCCACTGCAATATTGTTAGAAATTCGATGCGCATTTGTATCCGCGCACGCTTCTCCGTTGATGGAATAACGGATCATATTTTCTGCAGACATGTCCTGAGGGTCACGCGGGAACATGCCGACCATCCCTTTTTCAGTGACAACGACGATATAACCATCGTAAGACATGTTCAAGCCAACCAAAGCATCCTGATCGTCGCAAAAGAAATCATCAGGCAAATAAAAGCGCTTCAACAACAAAATCCCTGAATAGCGGTCACCTAGAATACTGTCCGCATAGACTTCAACCGTGCGCAGCCGCCCAACCACGAAATGGTTATCAACATCGATCAACGTATACGCCCCCGACAACCCAATGGACTGCTCTGGCAGGTCATCTTCTTCGATCTGCGGGTTATACGTATCGATGATACTGAACGAATCGTGATCGAGTTTTACGATCACGCCGTCTATGG
>DATDAG010000343.1:0-3468 GCA_036525495.1 Anaerolineales bacterium | reverse complement strand
CATCCGGTGTGGGGGCGAAGACGGCGAGCGTGCCATCGTAGTCGAGATATAGGTCAACACGATTGCCTTTGAGTTGAGGGATCAGATCGTTCGCATGGAGTAATTTCATATTCTTAACTCCTGCAAGGCTTCGAGTTGGAGGCAGAGCCACTCGGCAATATCTTCGCGTTCGATGATCCAGCGCAGGCGGGTTGCGCGTTCGGCGCGTTCTTCTGCAGGCATGGTCAGTGCGTTGTGCAAGGCTTCGGCGGTGGTGTAAATGTCATAGGGAGAGATGACGATCGCGCCCGGCTGGAGTTGTTGCCGCGCCCCCGTCCGTTCGGACAGTACAACGACACCATCGCGCTGGTTGACGATGGGACCTTCCTTTGCGACCAGGTTCATACCATCGGCAATGGCGTTGACAAGCAATACGTCGTATTTCTGCAATGCCGCAACCGCACGGGGATAATCTTCGCCGACAAGAATGCGGATCGGTTCCCAGTCGCTGTTTCCATATTTTGCGTTGACACGTCCCGCTGATGCCATGATCTCATCAAGATAGTTTTGATATTCATCCACGCCCAAACGCGACGGAACAAAAAGCGCAAGGAATTTCACGTTACCGCGGTGTTCGGGATGCAGTTCCAGCATTTCATCGTATGCTTCGAACCCGCGCACGATGTTCTTGCTCGGCTCCGTGCGTTCGATACGCAGGATCAATTTTCTCTCACGTACGAGACGTTGCATGTCATCCTTGTACTGTGAAACATTTTCTGATTCGGCTAGCGCACGCAATGCCTTCACGTCAATCGAAATGGGAAAGTCGCGAACGTGAGTCGAGTGGTTGTGTACCCACACCCGCCCGCGTTTGTAATTGACAGAGACACGCGCCATATGTGTTTCACATGTGCGAATAAAATTCAATGCATCATCGCGGGTTTGAAAGCCGAGCAGGTCAACCGAACACAATCCATCCAGAATGGCTCCCCGCATGTCTGATGGCAACATACCCCAATCTTCAGGTCCGGGCCAGGGGATGTGAATGAAGTGCATCAACTTCGTGTTTTTGTGTTTCTTCAATTTCCTTCTCAGGAATTGCGGCGCAAGATACAAATGGTAATCCTGCATCATCACAAGGCATGGTTTATCGCTGTTCTTCACTTCTTCCGCAACGGCGTCTGCAAACTGCTCGTTGACTTTGACGTATCCTTCATTCCACGCGTCCCATGTTTCACGCGTGATGTTTGGTGTGCGGATTCCGTCCCACATATTGTGTTGCAGGAACCAAAGCAGCGGATTGGAAATGACGTTGTAATAGCCTGCATATGCTTCTGCGCTCGGTTCGATAAATCGGACCTTGAGCCTGCTCCTGTTATCGAGTTCCACATTTCCCGCTTTGAATTCCTTGTCCGCATCTGTGTCTGCCGCGGCGACCCATGTCGCGTCCACGTGTTGCGCGAGACCCAGCAATGCCGTGACGAGTCCACCGCCGCCGCGTGTGTATGTGCGTTCGCCGTTCTCGTCATAAAGAAACTTTACGGGTCCGCGGTTTGAAACAAGGATCAACTTGCGGTTGGCAAGATATTCCGATTGCAAGACTTCACAGTCTTGTTTACGGTTTGAATTGGAATCTGTAGCCATATACTCTCCTTTTGCAAAACAATTCCCCGTGAAGTTATTCTACCATCTTGCAATTTCTGTCATTGCGGGAAGCCGTGAAACGGTGACGAAGCAATCTCCTTGATGATTAGGGATTGTTTCGTTCCGTACGTATGACAAGTTGGTTTATTCCTTTTGGGATGAGGAATACCCCGCCGCTCTGCGGCGAAAAGTTCTTCTGGGGTTGCGATCTTTGATACCCCGTCCGCTTGCGGTGGGGATTATTCATTGTCCTTCGTAAGTGATCTCCCCATCGCAGATTGTCAACACAGCCTCCACGCGAGTGATGTCTTCTTTCGGAGTCTGGAAAATATCTTCCGAGAGCATGACCACATCCGCAAGATAGCCTTCTTTTAGGATCCCTTTTTCGTGTTCCATGTGTTCGGCATAGGCCGAGTCTCTTGTATAGCCGATCAATGTGTCTTCGAGCGTTTGCTTTTGACCGGGGTCGCCATCCTGCCAGGGAACTCGGTTGAGCGCGGCATGGATGCCTGTCATCGGGTTCATGGAGGCAACTGTCCAGTCACTGCCGAATGCGAGATGCGCGCCTGCTTTACGCAACGTCTGCCAGGCGAAGGAACGGCGATAACGATTGGGTCCAACGCGACCTAGCCAAGGGTCGAATGAATCGACTTGTAATGGCGAATGCGCTGGCTGCATCGCGGCGATCACGCCCAAGTCTGTAAAGCGTTTTACATCCGCATCCCCGACCAACTCGATATGTTCGATACGATGACGGCGGTCGCGTGGTCCATTTTGTTTCGCGATCACTTCATAAGAATCCAGCACACGCCGCACTGCGCCATCGCCCGTGCAATGGACGGCGATCTGCAATCCGTGTTTGTCGGCTTCGAACGCCAGCTCGGTGAAATACTCGGGCTCGAACTGCGCTGTGCCGCGATAACCGGGCCTGCCTTCGTAGTCATCGAGAAGCAAACCCGTATACGACTCGATGACTCCATCCATGAAGAACTTGACCAACCCCCCGCGCACTTTATTTGTTGATGCATTTTGCATCTCAACCGCTTCGCTCAAAGCATTCGGCTTCATTTCAGGATGCACAAGAAATGGCACGTACACACGCAAAAGCATCTCGCCGCGCGCCTCTGATCTTTGATACACGCGCAGGTCAGCTAGATCGCCGTTCATGTTATGCACGCTCGTCAATCCATACGATGCGCCCAGCATTGCCGCGCGCGCTAGCAGATCAAGTGTTTCCTCTTCGCCTGTTTTGGGGATCAGATCTTCAACGAGCAGCCCCGCAGATTCTCGAAGTTCGCCCGTGGCAAACCCATCTTCACCCATAACGATCTGGTTGAACTCGCCCAACTCGCGTCCATACAGGATATTTGCGCGGCGAAGCGCCTCGGTGTTTGCCCATGTTGTGTGACCATCGTATGCAACCAGACACACAGGACGATTTGGGATGATCTCATCAAGGTGATGACGATTGACCGAACTGCCGTCCGGAAATATGCCGTAAACAAGCCCGATCCCTGCTACCCACTCACCTGAATATGATTCAGCGTAAGAGACCAGTTCTTGCCTCAGCATTTCCAATGAGCGGACATCCTGTAACTGCGCGAAACGCAACTCCTTGGCGCCACTTAATAAATGGAAGTGGCTGTCGATAAACCCAGGCATGACCGTTCGCCCCTGCGCGTCGATGACGCGGGTGTTTTTGTCGCGGAATGTCTCAGCCTCTTGATTGCTTCCTACGAAGACGATGCGATTACCTCGAACGACGATCGCCTCTGCGGAGGAGTTCTTGCTGTCCGCGGTGAACACTTTGGCGTTCGTGATGAGCATGGATGTTTTTGTCATGAG
>DATDAG010000342.1:0-3996 GCA_036525495.1 Anaerolineales bacterium | reverse complement strand
CTTGACCAAGATCGAGTCTCCAACCTGAATGGCACTTACGTCCATTTCGTCAGGGATAGTAATGACATATGTTCCACCTTTATTTAATTCGATCGTCAGAGTACCACTACCTATCTCAATGACTTCACCTTTGATATTGATCTTATCCTTCTGGGCTGATACCGGCCCAACAACTGACAGTGCAATCAGTAATACCAATACTGTTGCAACGAGTGATTTTTTCATTGAAATTCTCCTTTTCGATTTACAGGCTTAATCTGTTAAGCCGACAAGGTGCCAAATATCATCCCAGGTAAAACCTTCAGACAGCATTTTCAGCATTTCATCAGCAGATGTATCTGTCTGGGATTCGGTTTCCAAGGCAACCAAAATATCTTCAAATTCTGCCCCATTACAAAACCAGGTCATTACCTGCTCATAATCAGCCGATTCATACTCATCCGCAATGGATTGACCAATTGGGCTGACTTGATCCCCCAGACAGTCCGCTGCTGTTGTTTCAACTGGAGGGGAGGTTCCCACTATGGGTACATTGTTTTCCTGGGTTTCAGTTGGGGTATCCAATATATCCGGCTCGTTGATAGGGTCTGATTGGCTGCCGCACGCCGTAATCAACGCTATCACGATCAGAACTGCAATTTGATGCTTTATCATCATATACCTACTTAATGGACGAAGTAGATTTCCTTATGTTACAAACACCTTGGTTTTTTGTTCCCAACCCAAGCAGGCTGACGTATTTATGACTTCAACGGCCTGAATCCCTCGCCCAACGCCTCGTGTGCATACCCAATGACCATGAAGGCGCGCGGGTCTACTTCGTAGACAATCGTTTTCAGCCGCGCCACTTCAGCCCGTGTGATGACGCAATACAAAACAGGACGATCTGCGCCGGTGAATGCGCCTATCCCTTCCAGGACAGTGACGCCGCGTAGGAGTTGGTCGATCAGGCGTTGCGAAACTTCCTCAGGTTCACTCGTCACGATCATCGCCGTGCGGACCGTCCCGCCGCCTTCGAGGGTGGTCTCTGCAACGAGCCCGCTCACGTAGAGGGCGATCATCGCGTAGAGTGCTTCCTTCCAGCCGAAGACAAATCCCGCCCCGAGAATGACCGCCGTGTCCACGTAAAGATAACTTTGCGTGATCGGGATACCGCGCCAACTATTGAGGATGCGCGCAAGGATATCCGATCCGCCGCTTGAGCCGCGCGCCCGATAGACAAGTCCGAAGCCAATCCCGCTGACGATGGCACCGTAGAGCGAATTGAGGAAGATATCTCCTTGCAGGTCGGTGATGAGCGCCGTCCCTGTGCCGTTGGGGGCGAAGAGCGGCGTTTTGAGGATCAAGTCGGTAAAGAGGGAGTATGTGATGATGGCGACAGCTGTCCGCATCGCAAAGCGACGGCCGCCCAGGAAGCGCCATCCCAAAGCGAACAATGGAATGTTACCAATCAATATCATCAACCCGATGGGCCAGTTTGTGTAGTGATTGATCAACTGCGCGACCCCGCTCACCCCTCCCGACGCCAGTTGCGCAGGGACAAAAAAGACACGCAACGAAAACGCCTGCAATATAGAGGCGAGCACGATCAGAACATAATCACGGATGGCGGGGATGTAATTTTTCATTTTTTCTTTCATTTGATGGTCGAGTGTCCCGAAGGGATGTATCGAGACCACCCCTGAGTAAAGCAATTTTTATTACATGATTACTTTTGATAGCTGCTGGTTTCGATACGTTCCTCACCATCGCTCGGAACTACTCAACCAGCGGAATATCCTAGATAATTTCCACCCCGGCCAATTTCTCGATCACCCCCACAACCGCAGAGTTATCCAACTCACCCATGCCGGAGTCGATCATTTGCTGGAAGAGTTTTGTGTTTTCAACAGTCCCAGAAACGGGGATATCGTATTCCTTTGCAGTGTCGAGGATGATCTTCAAGTCTTTTAACTGCATGTGCGCCTTGAAACCGGGATTTCGATTGCCGTCGAACAAACGCGGCGGTTTGACATCGAGAGTCCAGCATTGTGCCGCGCCAGCTTTGATCGCGTCCACGACCTTGCGCGGATCGACTCCCGCCTTCTTCGAGAAGACAAGCAGTTCGCCCATCGCCACCATTTGTGCCGCTACCATGATCTGGTTCGCAGCTTTCGCAACCTGACCCGCCCCTGCTTCGCCGACATGTGTGATCGTCTTGCCCATCGCCTGGAACACTGGCATGACCTTCTCCAACGCGGACGCATCGCCGCCGACCATGATGGTCAACGTCCCGTTCTTCGCTCCAATGTCCCCGCCCGAAACTGGCGCATCCAAAGCAAGTACATTCTTCGCTGACAATTTCTCCGCGATCATGCGAGCGGAGGCTGGCTTGATGGTTGAGTTATCCACAAAGATCAAGCCATCATGCGCGCCTTCGATGATCCCATTTTCGCCGAGAACAACTTTTTCCACGTCTGGAGAATCGGGCAGATTGGTGAAAATCACATCCACTTGGGATGCGACCTCTTTGGGAGATGCCGCACGGAAGGCTCCCTCCGCAACGAGTTCTTTTACTGATTCTTGCGAACGGTTGTGAACAACGAGGGGAAATCCCGCTTTGAGAATGTTACGAGCCATGGACTTTCCCATCAACCCCAAACCTATGTATCCAACTTTGAGCATGTTAATTTCCTTTCACCGCGACCCCACAAGGGTATAATAAGGCGCAAAGAGCGCGAAGATTTTCAAAAATTATAACCTCCATAATTCCCCCCTCTCCCGCTCGGAGATGGTTGGGGTGAGGGAGAAAACTAAAATCAAAGAACCTGCTCCTCGAAATAGAAGCAGGTTCCAGTTAAGAATGATTCGGGCGACGGGTTACTCGATCACGTAAGTCACATTGACGGTGACGGTGAAAGTCAACTGCCCAGGCTGGATCGGTACAGCCGCTTCCGCAACTGCTCCGCCACCGCCGCCCTTGCCATCATAAACAGGGTAGGGCTGACTGTCGAAGAATCCGATGGTTAGAACTTCGCCGAGTTTCACGCCAGCGGCATCGGCCAATTCCTCGGCCTGTGCTTCGGCATCCTTGACGGCTTCTGCGCGCGCCTGTTTGAGCGCTTCGCTTTTATCTGCCACATCGAACTGGATGCTGTTGACGGTGTTCGCACCCGCCGCAATGACGGTATCGAGCAGTTCGCCAAGCTTATCGAGATCGCGCACTGTCACGTAGACGGTGTTATCCACCACGTAGGTTTTCTCGCCCGTTGGTGTGCCTGTGAATTGATCATAGCGCTCCTGGGGCCAGATGCTGAAATTGGTCGTGCGGATATCCTTCGCCGCGATGCCGAAATCACGCAAGGCTTTGATCATTTTTTCGGTCTGGGCATTGTTCTCGTCCACAGCATCTGCCGCGCTCGTCTTCTCAGTATGCACGCCCACGTAAATATAGGCAATATCAGGCACAAGGTTTGCAGACCCCGCGCCTGTCACACTGACAGAACGCACAGGGGGCGGCGCCGCCTGGTTGACGGTGGTCGGTCCGCACGCGCTTACAAGAAGCGCAAGCAGGGCAATCGCTAAAACGAATAAAACTTTGTTTTTCATGTTGGTTACTCCTTTGATTTTTACCTCGCTGATTAGACGCTGGCGGTTTTAAAAAGTTCCGCGTTTCATCTTGAGTTTTCGACATTTTGCCTGTACAATCATGGTACATTTGTTCTATGCCTGTCAATTATCAAGACCTCTACACACGTATAAAAGCAATCGGCGCTGGCACACAGGAAAGAAAAAAGAAGAAAGAAGACGCCCAAACCCAGGCCCGAGAGCTTTTCGCGTTCTTTAATTCCAAGTTGGATGATCTACGCTCCAAAGTGGATACTGCCAAAACAGTGGATGCAAATATACGGTGTGCCTATCCATTGGATGAAGATATCGCTTCATCCTACCCCATGCCTGATTCTCCAAAAGAAGCGACTTTAATCGCCGCTGACGGTTCTCAAATCTTCCCAGATC
>DATDAG010000341.1:0-2539 GCA_036525495.1 Anaerolineales bacterium | reverse complement strand
GCATCCCGGCGAATTTCAAATCGCCCAGGACGTCGGTCAATGCAAATTGTGTGGTGCCAAAATTGAAGATCTCGAACGCCAATAGCGCGAGGGCGATCATCCCGCCCCATGCGGCGCCTCGCTTTAGGCGTCGTCCACCGCCGAACAAGTTTGCGATACTACTTCTACGATATGTGCTCATTTCAGCCTCCTTTGTTGAAAAGGGCAAGTCAAGGCTGATTTTAGAACACTTGTTCTAAAATGTCAAGGCTTTGCGTGAAACGCTTTTACTTGCTGAAATATTCCCTCATTGGCTTGAAATAGAAATCCTCCCAGCCCTGCCGGTACGAGTCGACCTGGTCTTCGGGCATGTTTGTGTGGGTGAGCGTGATTTTCGTCCCGCCTTGGGTCTCCTCGAGCAAGACCTCCAGATGAGAATCAGGCGCATCGTCCGGGAATTCAGATGTCCGCCAGGCTTGAACAATGCGGCGATTCTGTTCCAGTTCGAGAGTCGAGCCGAAGATGTACCCATCCCAGGCTGTAAATTTCCCGCCAATTCGCCCATCCACTATTGCCGGGCTCCCGGTGATGGCAGAGTGCCCGTCACTGCTCAACCACGCGTTGTAGATCTCGGATGCCTTGGCATCAAACACTTCGAAAAGGACAAATCCGTTTTTCATCATGCCGCTCTCCTTCGTTCGTATGCGCGCAGCGATTTCGCGATCTGAGCGGCTAATTTTGCGTTATTCAATAACAGCGCCAGATTGGCTTGCATGGATTTGCCTTTCGTCAATTCATTGATGCGCTTAAGAAGATATGGAGTTAAGCCCTGACCGTGGATATTCTCATCGCGCGCCTCCTGATTTGCCTGTTCGATCAACGGTTCAAGCGTGGACTTAGAGATTGCATCCCGTTCTGGAACAGGATTCGCCACCAGGACAGCGCTCTGCAAACCCATGTCCCAATGGTACTTTGCAAAATCAACGATATCCTGCGGGTTATCAAGATTTTCCGTGACTTCGAGTCCGCTTTCGCGGGAATAGAATGCAGGGAAATCATCGGTTCCGTAACCGATCACTGGCACGCTCATCGTTTCGAGATATTCCAGGGTTGCAGGTAAGTCCAAGATCGCCTTTGCCCCCGCACAGACGACGATCATCGGAATGGTAGCCAATGCCTGCAAATCTGCGGAAATATCAAAACTTGATCCGCGATGTACACCGCCGATCCCGCCTGTGGCGAAGACCTTGATATCCGCATGTTTGCATGCCAGCATTGTCCCTGCGACAGTTGTCCCGCCTTGCCATTCGTTGGTGATGACAGTTGCAAAATCCCGCGGACCGACTTTATACGGTTCTTTTTCGTTTGCCAGTCTCTCCAATTCGGCGTCGTTCATTCCGATATGGAGGTAGCCATCCAGAAAGCCGATGGTGGCAGGCGTTGCGCCTTCCTCACGGACCGCGCGTTCCATGTCGCGTGCCAATTGCAGGTTTTGCGGGCGGGGAAGGCCATGCGTGAGGACGGTTGATTCGAGCGCGACGAGAGGCAGATTGATTTTTTTTGCCCGATTTACATCAACAGAGTGAATTAATATCTCTTCGAAATTCTTTTTCATGCGTTATAACACGTGACCGAACGCCTTGGTTATGTTGTCAATTGCTTTCTGGATCATGTCCGCGCTTGCTTTTTCCTCCGGCGTGATTTTCGCCTTGGCGTTGATGAAATCTCTCGCATTTATCAATTGCTGCTGATAGGATTTGAGCATGGCGCGCATGGCATTTTTGTGTTCGATATGTTCTTCGGTAGCGGTTTGGTACGCGCCAATAGGCACATCCTGAATGAGTAACATCGTTTCCTGGATGATAGTTTCATTTGTAAGATCAATGGTGGCTTTCTCGCTTCCCTTGGCAAGGTTCTCTCGGCTTATCTTCCACGCTTCAAGATGTTTTTCAGGAACAACGTCGACGGGTGTTTTCCATGTGCCCACGCCGATCCAGTGGAGTTCCACGCCCCGTTCGCGGGTAGTCTTTGTAAATTCATCTGCAAATTGGGCAAAGAGGTTTTTGATTTGGTAACGCGGTAAAAATTCGGCTGGAGGTTTTATCTCCCTGGCTTTCGGCGGGTCATCCGTTGTTGTTGAAGCCAGGGATTGTGTCTGCTCGACGATCTTTTCCTCCTCCTGTTTTGCCTTTTCGAATTCGGGCATCCCAGTACTGGCAAGATACGCGGTCAGGTTGTGTTCGTTCATAAACCCGCCCAATCTCCCTCGAATGAGGCTGATCATATTAATGATCCAGGAGAACTCGAAGGTTGATGGGTTTGTCAGGTCAGGTGTTACGCGAGATGTGGCTTTATACACCAATTGCTCGATGGCTTTTCGGCTGAAAGGATATGGGCTTTTATCATCGGTTTTTTGCCCGTCACGATGGACACTGAACATAAACCGTACGTCGGTTGCTGTAACGGGAATTCCGTCGCGGCTCCTGCCCTTTACAGCGGATGATTTATCGGTCTGGTCGCGCAGTTCGATATAATGGTCGCGCAGGTCGATGGCTTGCCT
>DATDAG010000340.1:0-9759 GCA_036525495.1 Anaerolineales bacterium | reverse complement strand
TCCACCGCGGCTGATACGCCAACAAGGGGCAGGCTCGCAACCGCCAACGCGGCAACGAGCGCGGTCAACAGGCTTTTCTTGAACATGTATCTCATCGTATTCTCCTTTTTGTAGGTTACGATGATGATTGTAGGCTGCGGGGATTATGGGAGTATGGCAGGGGTGTAAAATCTTTGTAAAAAATCTGGTTGATATAAGGCGAAATAAATTCGTTCTTATCTCTTTGCGTGGTGCAATCGGTCTGCCGCTTCCTCTGTCAGTGGAAGATAGACCTGGATCCTTGTCCCTTTACTATGTGCAGAATCGATGTTCAGCAGACCGGTCACCAGTTCGGTGCGTTCCCGTAAATTGACCATGCCGAGACTGCCGCGCTTATCGTACGATTTATTCACAGCCGCCACGTCAAAGCCTACGCCGTCGTCCTCGATCTCCAGCAAAGCGATCCCGGTTTCAAAGGGACGCAGACGCACCCAAATATGCGCCGCGCTGGCATGTTTACGCGCGTTCGTGACCGCCTCCTCGATGATGTAGAAGATCACGCCCTGCTTGCCCATCTCCATGTTTTCCAGCACGCTTTCGTCCACGTTGACGATCACATTTTGGGTGAAGGTCTCGCGCATCTTTTCAGCCATCGCCTGGAGCGCGGCATTCAACCCCTGCGACTCGAGGATGAGCGGGCGCAGGGTGAACAGCATATGACGGATCTCCTTCGTGGTGCGGTGTGCCAGTTCCTCGATCTTCTGTAATTCGTCCACAGCATCTTTCGGATTCTTCTGCATCATGCGGCGGACAAGGTTGATACGCATCGCCATTGCCGCAACAGACTGGGTCGGTCCATCGTGCAGGTCGCGCGCCAGTTTCTTGCGCGTCTCCTCCTGGACCTCGACCATGCGTTCCTTTTCCTCGACCAGGTCCTGGTACAGGCTTGCGTTCTGTACCGCGATCACTGCCTGCCTGCCGATAATATCGAGTATCCCGCGGCGCTCCTGCGTGAAATAGGTCAGGTCCGGGTGTGCGAACAGCATCGCGCCATATACGTTGAACCCGCTCCGTAGCGGGAAGCAATACGCGCAGGAACACGAACGCAATGCAACGATGCGTCCGAGTTCGGGGTCGTAACCGATGTCTGTGGTGAAGATAGCCTCCCCATCGTCCAAGACCTTCTTGAGGATGCCATCGTTCCCGTTCAAGACCGCGCGCAGGTCGGCAGTGGTAAAGCGTCTCGCAGAGCCAATCCGCAGTTCGTTCCCCTTGAACAATAACACCGCACTCACCAGCCGCTCGTCCCGGTCGTCATCTGCGTCGAGGCTTGGGTTGAGGGCGTTGTATCCGAGGTCGAGGGCAGAATCGAGGACGCGCTTATAACTGAGAGTCGCCGCCAGATTGGAAGTCAACTCATAGATGGCTCGCAGGCGTTCGGTCTCTGCGCGGCGGCGGCGTTCTTCCGCGTCCACACGCACCTGACGGGAAGTGCGTATGCGCGTCATCCCGAAACGCCCTATCAATCCGCTTGCCAAGCCGACCGCAAGGGTAAAAGGAATATCGTTCGGAAGTGTAAATCGCACAACAATGAATTGCAGGATGGCAAACAGGACAGCAATGGAGAACCCTCCCCACATTTCGAAATAGATCGCACCGGTGATGATGGGAACAACCCCCGCCCAAATGGATGTGCCGCCCGGCAGTGTGTTTTGCGCCCAGAAATACAGGGCGGAAAGGATAAAGTCCACACTCAAAACTATGTAACGGTGATAGGGCATGCGCATGTTCATACCAGCCAGCACGCTCATGCCGATGTTCCACAGGAGCATGACCGCCAACATCCAGAACGGCAGGTTACCAAGCTGCCCGCGCAAAGCCAGTGACAACGTCAGGGCAACCAGCATCAGCCAGCGCAAGGTCGTGGCGTACCAGTCTGCGGCATAGGGAGTTTCGTATCTGCGCATTTTGTAATGATACCCGAAAAAGATTTGGCAACCCCCTGCATGTCGTTACAGTTCGATTATAGTTCATATCCCATTTTGGACAAATATCCGCCCATTCGTTCCTTTAGAATTGCCTGTTGTTCCGCAGAATAGGATTCACGGAACCTGCCGATCTTGCCCTTGAAAAAATGCAGACCCTGCAGCCCCTCTGCCGCCCCGGGGCGATAACCATCGGTCACTTTTTGGATCTCGGACCTGCCTCCGTCCAATTTGAGGAACTCAACCAGACGCTTTGCTTCACTATCGTAATCCGTCAGCAGATCTTCATAGCGCGCGATAAGCACACCCTTTTCCCTCATCCACCCCTCCCAAATGCGAACGTAATCCATCATAAAACCGAGACTCTTCTCGAAATCGGTGAGATGCGAGAAAGCGTTCGGTCGTCCCTTTTGCAGGGCACGTTGACCGTAATCATATGCCGAAAGCATGGCATCGCGCGGGTCGCGGTAAATATACGTGATACGGATCAGGTTGAGGCGCTGTAAGAGGCGGGAGGAAGCCGACGGTCCCGCGTGTGCTTTGATGACGAAGTCATTCCCAGCCAGCGCGGGCACGGATACCATCCCCATCCTTCTGACAGATAAGACCCCGATGTTGCAGTTGACCTCCGTCAATATGCTTTGTAAACGATACTTTTCGCGAATGACGCGCGTGTCGGTATAACCTGCCGCCTCCATGAGGTCGTGGATAAGATTGTAGTGCCAGCCCGAGCCCGCGCGCGGCATGCCAACGGAAAGTACGATCATTGAATCTCCTGCCTTTCTCCCGCTGGGAGCCCCACAGGGGTGCCTCGCAAAGGAGATGGGGTGATGGATCTATTTTCCGATTCTAACGCAAACGCAACAACACCCGCGAGCATGCCCAGGTTTATCCACATCTCCGGCATCGCAAATGAATCCTGCGACCCAGCCTGCAAGGCAACGGCAATTACGCTAAAAAAGCCCGCGGTGCCGATGAAACGCCAGAACGGTTCCTCTTGTCGCAGCCCCTTGAGCGCATAAGCCAGCAAGGTAAACAGGAAGGATACATACAAAATGAATCCCGGCAACCCCGTCTCAGCCAGCAAACGGACGTAAAAATTCTTGGGGTTGGGATACAAATTCGATGAAGGGCTTAGCAGACGGGCGATCTCCGGCACGCCGCTCAACGCCCAGTCGGGCATATTGGCATACATGCTGAAACCGCTCGCGCCCAGACCAACACCGGTCAGCGGGTGAGATCGAAATGAATCCAGCGCGGCAACCAGGTATGCAAGCCGCGGTCCCAGATAGGCATCTATTGCGTAATCCCACACACTCTCTGCGGACGAATTCCATAAGGCGGCGATGTAACCTTTATCCGCCAGGAAGATGCTTGATGCGACGATCGCGCCGATCAGGACTAGACTAACAAAGATCCGACTCCCCGAAGCCTGCATCCTCCCCCACTGACTTTTACCGGCATCCCGGCGGAATCCTGCCCGAAACCAGCCCCATAATTCCTTTGTCACTCCCGAGCCTGCCGCCACAAAAGTCAGGACTGCCGCTCCCACAAAAATGACCAATCCGCCGCGTGAGTAGGTGAGCAAAAGGATGACGAATCCACCTGATAGGAGAAATGCCTCCAGCCACTTGAATCGCGACAAACGATAACGCGCCAGCAGGGATGCAAAAAGCCAGGGAATGTACAAGGTCGCCAGTTGACCTGCCAGCCAAGAAGGCTCATAGGCGAAACCAGCGATGCGCTTGTTCCTCGGAAGACCGCGTATCGAGAACAGATTTTGTATCTTGTTCAATTCACCGCGCAGACCGAGTTGCAATCCAACCGCTTGCACCCCACCCCAGACAATGTGCAAAGCCATCCCAACCAACATCCATTTCAATGAGAATTTGAGATCGGTCTCGTCTCGATTCATCCACACAGCAGAGACGAAAAAAGACAAACCGATCACGAGTGTGATCCATGCCCGCAAGGCGCGATCCCAGAATCCCACTCCACGCAATTCGAGGGGGGCAAGCAATGAACCCAACGCAGTGGAGAGGAGTGCTGTCAGCGTAAAAGCAAGCAGGATGGTCAGCGATCCGCTCCACGGACGCGTGATGCGTTTTGTCCAAAGTTGATAAAGAAGGAGGGGCATCAGCAATCCCAATGGGTAGAGCGCCAATGGGCGGACGAACGTCCCCGCTCCCATGAACGGCATGAACCGGAAACTGGTGACCGGCAGGGTCACGAGAACCAACGCCCAGAGGATGCGCGTGAGCGAGTCGAGATTGAGTCTACGCACGCCTGCCCGTTCCAAAGAAGAGGACTCCCAACGTGCTTAAAGCCATAAGGGCAATCGCGCCAACGAAAATATAGTTTGCGAGGCTAACGCGTCTTTGCGGATTTAGGTTACTGATCTGCGCCGGGGAAATTTGCAACTCGGGTGTGATGCCCAGCGAACTTGATTCGAGTTCAACGACATACGCAAGGATTTTGGTTTCTGTGGGGTTGGCTTCCAACGCTTTGCGAGCCGCATCCAAAGCGATGGCTGTTTGAATGCCGCCCTGAACTTCAGTGATAAATGTCTCCGCCCAAACGGATGCAAGTTGTTCGGCACGCTCCGGAGAGGATGCATTCGCGTAAAAATGCCAGCCGCCATCGGCGGGTTCGCTCAACTCCAAAATACCGTTGCGCAATTCGGACACGGTTACACCACCGATCTCCTCCGCAACCAACCCAAGCGTTTTATCTGATGTGGCGACCTCCTCCAGCTTGCGCGCTTCGCGTTCGAGATAGTAGAACAACTCGCGGTCTGAGTCGACGGGCCATGCCTGCTCCATGTTGAAATCCACAACAACGGTTGCGCGCGCACGGAAGTCTGGCGGGAAGATGAAATAAATCAATCCGCCGATCAATGCGCCGATCAGTCCGCTCAAAAGCCAGAATCGCCAGGCTTGCAGGAGCAGGATCAGGTCGTCGACAGATGAGGATGCAAACAAACGTTTTTTCACAGGTTACCTGCTTTTGTACTGCCGCATTTGGAGTCTTCGCCGCAAGTTGAGCAAGGGAGCGACAACTTTCCGCACATAGTATTTTGCCACAATGATCGAGAGCCAGTTCCCGCCGTCCCTGCGATGGACGCGGATCATCTCGGGCCAGCAACGGTCATCGGCGGCGATGGTTTTGCCACTGGAATGCAATCGGAAATTTGCCCACATCTGCGGCACATAACGGATCGGTGCACACGCGGCAAGCCGCACCCACAGATCATAGTCCATCGCAAAATAAAATGAAGGGTCGAGCGGTCCAACCTCGCGCCACAAGTCACCGCGAAAAAACGCCGCCTGTTGCGGGATGTGGACGTAGCCGCGCCGAAGACGCAGGTAATCGGTCTGGCGTGCGGCGAACTTGCCGATCACGCGTCCCTGCTCATCAATGAAATGCGTGTCGCCATAGACAAGCCCCACATCAGGATGTTCCTGAAAATACTTCACCGCCGCAGAGACTGCTCCAGGCTCATAGGTATCGTCCGAGTTGATCCATGCAATCACATCTCCGCGCGCGCGGGCAAACCCCTTGTTGATCGCATCGGTCTGCCCCTTGTCCTTTTCAGACACCCACCACGCCAGGCGGTCGGCATATTTTTTGATAATGTCCACGCTTCCGTCGGTCGAACCGCCGTCCACGATGATGTATTCAAGGTTGGGGTAGTTCTGCTCCAACACGGAATGAATCGTCGCTTCGAGATAACGCGCCTGATTGAAAGAAGGAGTGACGATCGAAACCAACGGTGATGTTTTCATTTCGAGTGATGATGTATTCTACCCTCGCCTTTTTGATTCCGAAAGTGCGCGTGCTTTTCGCCATTTGTTGTAGTGCTTCTGCAGAACGCCCAACCCGAACAGACTCAGAAAGGCGAAAATGATCCTCTTCCATTCCACAAGCGCAGTGGACGGATGCGTGGACAAACTCTGCCAATAGGACTTGAACGACTCCCAAGCCTTTCCCGCATCCAGGAGATATCTTCCATTAATTCGCAACGCCGCGGCGCGTGACTGACGACTGACTCGCCCCAACGAACCTGATACAAGCGGATCGCTCTTCGCCCAATCTAAAATGCGAAAAGCCTCCTCGCCGAACTTTGCCGCCTGCGCGACATTCTTCGCGGACTCATGAAACCGTCCCGCCGCCCAACGTTCAGGGACATATACCATCGGAGCGCGCGACGCCATGCGAATCCACAAGTGATGATCGAGCAGAAAATGGAAGGAGGGGTCGAGGAAGCCAGCCTTCAACAAAATATCGCGGCGCATGAAAACCGCTGGCTGACCGATGATGTTGAAGGTGAGCAAGTCTTCCAGTTTCCATTGAACGTATTTGGGAAAATGGATGAACTCGCCTTTTTCATCCACTGCAACCGTATCGCCATAAATCAATCCCGCATCAGGGTTTGCTTCAAACACCTTCACCGCCAAAGCAACCGCGCCGGGAAAATAATAATCATCCGAATTGATCCATGCCACAATCTCACCCGTTGCGCGAGCCAGGCCCTTGTTGATGGCTTCCGCTTGTCCGCTGTCTTTTTCTGAGACCCAATACGCCAATTGGTCTCGATGTTTCTCGATGATTTCCACCGACCCATCGGTTGACGCTCCGTCAATGACGATATATTCGATGCGCGGGTAATCCTGTTCAAGGACAGAATGAAGCGTATGTTCGAGATATTGGACCTGATTGAAGGAGGGAGTGACGATCGAAACAAGTCTCTTCATAAGATTCAAGGAAGTGGATAACATTCATAAAGCGCAAGGTCTTCATACTGAAGGATGTCCCTGGCTGTTGCCGGGTCTATTGCAAGAAATCCCTGGTTATTTCGAGGCGCGACCGCCTCCAGTGTATCACCCGCAGAGGCAGACCAATTAACGCTACGAACAAATACATAAGCCCGTTCAAGCTTCACGGACGGTCGTAAAAAGGATAGTGGGATATCATACAGATCAAAATAATACCGTACCTGAGGAGTAAAAGCCGGGCTTATCGAAACTGTATCGCCAGGTTGAAGGCGATCCTTCAAATAGATCACCGCACTCTCTACACTGCCTTTTGCCTGCCAGCGCGCCGGGATCGTTGGAATGATATAGACTGAATATATCAAAGAAATCGTCAAAATCAATCTCGAGAATACCCTGTCCGGTTGCCAATCCATTCCAAAACAAGCAGAAACCGCCTTCATGAAACCGATCAAACCACCTGCTGACCAAATCAATAACGGCGCCGCGATGAAGGTCCACATCCTTGTCTCCATATCAGGGCGTCTTAATATCATGAAGGATAATATCGAAACTACGAATGCGGCTTGGAGGGGAAACTTATGCCGGTTGATCCTTTTATGAAAAACAAGACCAAATAACACCCCGCTAACACCCAAAACAACCAGCCAATCAGGAATAGCGCTCACCCAATCCACCCATGTATTCTGCAGCCTGAACCAGATGGCGGATGGATACTCATCCCAGCCCAGAGGCGCAATAAATTTATTTTCAAAGAGACGATTGGAGGGGTTTAACAAAATTGGTGAATACAATATCCCGGTCGACAACCCAATCAAAACGCCCCCGGTCAGATAAAACTTGATGAAATCCATTTTTGACCGATACGATTCGATATCGCCGAAAAGGAGTGACATCAATAGCCACGCATAAAGAGCGCCGAAAGGGATAAGCATGATAGGAACTGTGTAAAAGCCCAAAGCAGACAGGATAACCAATATCAACCAAGCAAAACGATTTCTATTGCCTCTTACATAATCACCGATCGATAAAATTAAAAGGGTTAATAGTCCAATGATCGCGTATCCGCGTGCAAGCACTGAATACTTTACCAGGATAGGGAATAAAGCAATAAATACAGCGCTTACCACAGCAGTCTCTTTGTCATACAGGCGTTTGGCAAGCCAATAACCGGCAGGTATCATATAGACGCCAGCAATAAATGTCGGGATCCTCATCACCCACAAATGATTGCCAAAAAGCCCGGTCAAAATATTAACGACAATTGTCAATAAAACATGGTTATTGGGTACATGATAATCGGAGATCACATACCACAGAGGGAAAGAAGCAAAGGCATTGTAGTTATATGCTTCATCATGCTCCATGGGTATGAATAAATTCGACATCCTGACAACAACAGCCACAACAACCACCAAGAGGATTATAAGAATATCGCTTCGACTCTTAATCCCTGACTGGGCTTCGGTCCAAATAACTCTTGCGTCGCCTTTTAGTTCTCTCCAAAATGCGTCATTCCAGCCTCGCCCTGTCTTTACCAACGCATGAAACTTCTGCGGAAAAATCAATGCCCCGGCAAAAAATAAAAACAGAAAGACGCCAAACGAACGAACGACTTTGAGCCAAACCTGAAAACGAACCAAGGTAAAAGACTCGAACCTCCCATCTGGTGCAATTCCATCAAACGCCTTCGACCAGGTTTCAAATGGCAGTAAAGAAAAAACAACCAGCAGGATGCCCGAAAAAATACCCATTACAAGAATGAAACCAACAAGCGGGGAAAGCGCAGACTGCTTCATGTAAGATACTTCTATCAGAAAACTTTAGAAGAGAGAATCGTAATCCACCTTGGGGAAGATGGTCAATTTGCCCCCTATGGTCGCGTCCACCACTTCACGCCCTGCTTTCAGAAAGGCTTCACGTGCGAACATATACCCGATCTCGGATGTATCCAAGTCTGGCAACTGCCATTTGACACCTTTGCCAAAATAATTTGGCATAAAGTGATTTTGGTCATCGCCCTCTGAAACAACGGTCTTGTTCGCTTCACCTTTATCTTTGAAGTTATGATCCACACCGATCAAGATGGCTTTCTCTATGCCCATATGATAGGCTAGTTGTAAAGCCAGATTAGTAACTGTTGCTCCTTCCCAAATTCGTCCGCGTGCATCAGTTGCAAAGCGTGGACCTGTATAAGATGTATAAGTAAAAGTTGGAATATCCTTTAGTAGCATCCCTTGTTTGAAATGCCTATGCGATCTCCACGCAACAAACTTGGGAATAGTCAACGTATTGATATCCTCAACAAACTGCTCCACGACTAGATCGTTCGTCACACAAAGGTATGTAGTAGTAAATCCCCATTCGGGGAATGCTAAATAGATGCGGTTCATCCCAAAGGTGATCTCATTTTTCAACCTGCTGAGATCAGTCTGTTTGAGGGACGGTCCGTTGCCGACAATGAAAGCGCGTTTGCCTTTGTGGATATTCTTCAAGTCAGTGAGGCGCTTGTTGCTTTCGCGTCGCCACGGATGAAGATAAGCCGCAGGCAGTTCAGGGATGCGCCGAACCGCGTCATAAGTATCGCGTATAAAATGCCAGATGGGTTGAGGGGTAATTCTTTTAAATGCTCGTTTCATGCGGGAAGAAATTCCTTACGGGTAACGACCAAACACATCAAAGTGATCAGGTTTAGTAGCAGGAAGAGCAGATCCACAAGACCGAATTGATCGAAGATCGTTGGGAAGATATTGAGGCAAAGTATGATAATAGACAGTGCAAAAATCGGTTTCGTCCTCTTTTTCAATTGGATGGCACAAAAAAACATTGCGGCGGCATCACCGAACATGAGCAGTGCATAGAATGTATACAAAACCGACCGATCTGAGTTTCCAACAATTCGTAAGAGAGAACCAATTCCCAACACCACAAGAATCACGCCTGTCAGGAAGAATAAAAAGAGTACCATCTGTGATGATGAAAATTTCATTTCACTCCGTACTCAATCTAGCCGTTGCCCCCCC
>DATDAG010000339.1:0-5085 GCA_036525495.1 Anaerolineales bacterium | reverse complement strand
GTTGGCATTTCACCGACAAATGCTTCCTTGGCAGAAACCGGAGTGTAATCACCATCAGCCGCCACGACCAGTGTCGGCAAATTAATATTGTGGATACAATCAGCCACGCTCCAGCCGACAATTGCGCGCAAGGTATTCAGATATGCCCGCTTGTCATTTTCCGCCCACCGTTCGACAAATACTTCCCTCAAACCGGCTTGCTCCTCCCTTGGAAATAAACGCGCACCCAACACTTCACCCATCTTCCGCATCCCCAACAGGCGGACAACGGCAAAACGCATGAAGACCTGCCAGCGATCTTTGATCGTTCGGACAACAGCCTCTGGACCCGAATTAACGATTACCAGGCTTTTTAACAACCCGGGATGATCCACTCCTAACTGAAAGGCGATCATGCCACCCAAAGAAATACCCACTACATGGACCGGGGCAATGCCAAGCGCCTCGATCAACCCGGCAATATCATTGGCAAAAAGCGACATGCTGTACGGTCCCGGCGGTTTTTGAGAAATACCATGCCCGCGCAAGTCTAAAGAAACTGCCTGATATTGTTTCGAAAAGATGGGTATCTGTTTCTCCCAATCGCGGGCGCTGGAGCCAAGCCCATGGATAAATAATATTGGTGGACCCTGACCGGCGGTCTCGTAATACAGGTCAATGTTGTTGGCGTGAAGTTTTGGCATATCGTTCTCTCTTCCCATCATCAGGTTTCGTCATGGGAATTTTAGCGGAACGCTGTTTATTGGCACCCATTCCCAAGATGCTCCTCAAATGTCACGGCAAAATTATGGAACCCGGAACCATCGCACCTGGCGCGGAAGAAATAATATGGCGTCTCTGCGGGGAATGCAACCGCGTTCAACGCATCCAGCCCGGGGTTCGAGATCGGTGTTGGAGGTAAACCGGCATACACATAGGTATTGAATGGCGAGTCGAACTTCAGGTCATCCACACTCAATGGATTTGTCCACCAGATGCCTTGTGTGGTGTTATACCCGATCGCATACTGGACCGTAGGGTCTGCTTCCAGTTTCATCCCGATCCTCAATCGGTTCAGATATACGGAAGCAATAAGCGGCGCCTCCTCCTTTTGGACAGCTTCGCGCTGAACGATGGACGCGATGGTCACTGCCTGGTAAACAGAAAGTCCCTGATTTTCGTAGGCAAGTTGCATGTCACGCGAGAGGCGCAAGGCAAAGTGGCGGACGAGTTCATGCACCAGTTCTTCGGCAGCAATCTGGCGCGGGAAAATGTAGGAGTCGGGGAAGAGAAATCCTTCTGCAGAGGTTGCGTCGGAGAGGAAATCAAACCCATCGGGAGGATCGTTCACAGCGCTGAATAACTCTTCGGGAGTGACGGGCAAGCCGGAGGTTGGGAGAGAAGCGGCTAGTTCCTCCATCCGCCAGCCGGGAAGGACAACGAATCGGACTTCGTTCGAGGTCGCATCCTGTAATTTGTGGGCAATGCTGATCGCGGACATTGCCGGGCTGAGTTTGTGTTCACCTGCCTGAATGGATGTGTCCAAGCCCGAGTAGATCAGATACGCACGGAACGCTTCTGCATCACGGATAAGCCCCGTAATTTGAAGATGGTCTGAAATGGAGATGACCGATTCGCCCGGAGCAACGATGAACAGTTGCTCCAATCCATTGGCATCCGCCGGCCGCGTGAGGAGTCCGTCGTACCAAAGTAACCGCGCGGAATACTGCACGCGTTGCGTGATCGTAAGCCACGCCGCAGGTTGACCATAGATCCGAGCGGCTTGGGATGGAATGGTTATGAAAGTGAGGAAGAGACAGGCGCAGAGAATTATGACTAGGAAAATGAAGAGAAGTTTTCGCATGGGATGAGTGGAAAGCAAACACAAATCACATGTTGACACGCATCTGATGTGCTGCGTGTCTGTCTTTGTGTTTCCTTATCTACATTTTACGCTATTTATCATACGATCCCGGGTTTTCAAATCGAGTAAAATCATGCCATGCCCGAAGACAATATCACCCCCAGCCGACAACAATATCTCGATATCAAACGCGAATACCCAAACACGATCCTGTTCTTTCGGCTCGGTGACTTTTATGAGACCTTCGATGAAGATGCCGAGATCACCGCGCGCGAACTTGATATTGTTTTAACGTCGCGCCCTGTTGGCAAGGGTGTGCGCGTTCCATTGGCGGGTATTCCCTATCATGCATTGGATAATTATCTCGCCCGCCTCATCGACAAAGGCTACCACGTTGCCATTTGCGAGCAGATGGGAGATACTCCCGTCAAGGGTCTCGTCCCGCGCAAAGTTGTGAGGGTAGTGACTCCGGGGACTGTGACCGAGCCGGGGCTCCTGCCCGGCGATTCAAACAACTATCTCGTCTCGATCGTCCTTAACGATAAAATTGCCTCTGTTTCATACGCCGATATCACCACTGGGGAATTCGCCGTCACCGAACTTCCCATCGAAGCCGTGCGCGCGGAATTGACTCGTTTGCACCCTGCTGAATTGTTGATCCCTGACAATCAAACACTAGACGATGGCTTTAACAGACATAAAACCGCCTACCCTGCATGGAAGTTCGAGCCAGGCAAATGCGAAGAAGTTTTACTGAATCACTTTAGCGCATCCACCCTGGAGGGATTTGGACTTAAGGGCAGGATACTTGCAATCCGATCCGCAGGGGCGATCCTTCAATATCTCAAAGAAACACAGCCTGATTCGTTGACACTCCTCTCCAGCCTGCGCTTCTACAGCATCAACGAATTCATGACCCTCGACTCGTCCACGCGCCGCAACCTCGAACTCGAAGAAACCCTGCACGGCGAACGGAAAGGCTCCCTGCTCGGGACTCTCGACCACACCATCACACCGATGGGCAAGCGTTTGATGCATCAATGGGTTAGCCAGCCATTGCTCAATGTGAAAAAGATCCAACGCAGGCAGGATAGCGTACAGCATTTCTATAGCGATGGAATGAAACGTGCAGAGATCCGCAATGTATTGAAACCAATTGCAGATTTGGAGAGGCTGGTCAACCGCGTCATGGCGGGACAGTCACAGCCGCGCGATCTGGTCGCCATGCGCGATACACTGGGGCATTTGCCAACGATAAAAGAAGTGGTTGGTGAGAAGTCGTCAGTCGTCAATCATCAATGGTCGATCTGCGAGGAAGAGTTGTCGCTCTTACAGTCAGCGATTGCCGATGACCCGCCTTCCACACTGCAAAACACGGGCATCATCCGGTTCGGATACTCACAGGAACTGGATTCCGTCATAGACGCATCCAAACACGCCCGCGACTGGATCGCCAATCTTGAAGCGGTCGAACGCGAGAAGACGGGTCTGAAAACGCTGAAAGTTGGATACAACAAAGTATTCGGCTACTACATCGAAATCTCGCGCGGCGCGGCAGACAAGGCTCCTGAACATTACATCCGCAAGCAGACACTGGTCAATGCAGAGCGGTTTATCACGCCCGAAATGAAAGAGTACGAAACGCTGGTACTGAACGCCGAAGAACGTATCCGCGAGATCGAACTGCGTTTGTTCAAAGAGGTCTGCGTAACGTTGTCCAAGTCTGCATTCAAGCTTTTGGACACAGCAAGATCGCTGGCAGAATTGGATGTGTTATCTGCTTTGGCGGAGGTGGCGGCTTTGGGAGATTACAGCAGGCCCCAGGTTCATGAAGGAAGCGAACTGGAAATTCGCGATGGGCGGCATCCTGTAGTCGAGCAATCCCTGAAAGGTGAACGCTACATCCCCAACGATGTCATCTTCGAAAAAGGCGAGATCGTGCGCATCATCACAGGACCGAACATGTCGGGTAAATCCACGTATCTGCGGCAAACCGCGCTGATCGCGTTGATGGCGCAGATCGGTTCATTCGTACCAGCAGATTCAGCGAAAATTGGACTCGTTGACCGCATCTTCACCCGCATCGGCGCGCAGGATGAGATTCACGCGGGACAGTCCACGTTCATGGTGGAGATGGTCGAATCCGCAAACATTTTACATCACGCCACTGCGCGTTCGCTCTTGATATTGGACGAGATCGGGCGCGGCACTTCCACCTACGATGGTTTGTCAATCGCATGGGGAATCATCGAATTCATTCACAATCACCCACATCTGCGCGCCAAGACGCTGTTCGCTACGCATTATCACGAGTTGACCCAACTGGCTGAGTTATTGCCCGGCGTTCGCAATTATAACGTCGCGGTCAGCGAGGCGGACAACAGGGTTGTTTTCCTGCATAAGATTGTATCAGGCGGCGCGGATAAATCGTACGGTATCCATGTCGCACAATTGGCAGGATTGCCATCGCCTGTCATCCAGCGCGCCAACGAGATCATGGCGGAATTGGAGAAATCTTCCGGTCGAGCCATGCGGATCAACCCACACGCCGCGCACCAGGTTTCGCTCTTCCCTGAAACGAGCCCTCTGTTGGATGAATTGAAGGAGGTGGATGTGAATAGTCTCTCCCCTATCGAGGCGTTGAATAAGTTGTTCGAATGGCAGAAGAAGTATACGAAATAGCATCAATCCATTTTCTGTAAAAGGAGTTTGAAATGTTTTACCCACAACCACCCATCAATGATCTATCAGAAATATTGGCTTATCTCGATCCAGGATCTGGCAGTTTCCTGGTTCAAATGCTGATTGCGGCATTTATTGGCGGGGGCATTATGCTCAGGGCTTTTTGGAGTCGGCTTTTCGGCAAGAAAAACATGTCCGAAGATGAGCCTGCCGGACACAACAATGACGACGAAAAGAAAAAGCCATGAGCGATTTTCAAATGGTTGGCGGATCTTTCCGGGATCCAAGCGGATTCTTGTTTACCTGGAATAAAAAACTATACCGTCAGGTAAATAAGATCTATCAAAAAGATTATGACCATCTTCTAACGTCAGGACTATACCAGAAACTGATCACCAGCCATTTATTGATCCCCCATCTTGAAGTCGATACAGAACCTGCCCAGCCATCAATCGCATATAAAGTGATTGAACCTGAGCGTCTGTCATTTATCTCCTATCCCTATGAATGGAGTTTCAGCCAGCTCAAAGATGCCGCAATGCTAACGCTCAAAATCCAGC
>DATDAG010000338.1:0-3446 GCA_036525495.1 Anaerolineales bacterium | reverse complement strand
GAAAGGTATTACATGCTGATGGGGTCGGGATGCTGATCTACGCGGGGGTCGGTGGTTTGTGTATGATTGGAGGTGGAGAGTTTCTCAATTATGCGGATTTGGAAATCCCAGGTTTAGAAATTGCTTCTCGAAGATCGTTGGGAATTGTGCTCACGCAAATAGGTGTGGCAGTCGACGTTGCGGTAACAGCCGTTTCTATTGTGTTCAGCTTGTCTGCTGAAGAGATTATCGAGGATTCAATAAATGGTTGATGCGTTTTCTGCAGTTTTTCAGCGACCCAATTTTTTGACATTTGTCATCATTTTTCTGTGGGGCTTTTATATCATGGTTACACGATACAATCTCGTAAAGAAGCTCATCGGGATGTATTTGGTGCAGACCAGTGTGATTTTTTTCCTCGTGTCTATTAGTGCGAAGAAGGGAGCGACGGTTCCCGTACTCTTGTCAACCACGGAGCCGGTGCAAGCGGCCAGTTACGCGAATCCGTTACCTCAAGTCTTGACGCTAACTGCTATTGTGGTTGGTGTGGCGACCTTGGGCGTGGGATTAGCCCTGTGCGGGGCGATCTATCGACAATATGGAAGCCTTGACGAACAAGAAATTCTTGAAAAATTAGAATGAGCCACCAACTTCCCGCAATCCTATTCCTTCTTCCATTGTTTGCCGCTATTTCCATGCCCGTGGTTTGTCTAAAACACCGCCATTGGAGCCTGCCGATTTCTGTGGCAACCCTCGCGGCTATGGTGATGGTCTCTATTTTAAATCTCCATAACGTCGTTCATCATGGAGAGGTGCGGTATGTATTTAGTGGGTGGGATGCACCCCTTGGCATTGAGTGGGTGGCTGATGGATTAGCGAGTGTCATCATGGTGTTATTGAGTGCCCTGGGTCTACTAGGAGTGGTGTTTACTGAATCCACTTCCCCAAAGGCTCTAGGTGGCCGAATCATTCATTATTACACGTTGATTTTGTTATTGATATCCTCATTGACCGGCATTGTTTTCTCAGGGGACTTATTCAATCTATTCGTATTTTTAGAAGTTGCCGCTATCTCGAGTTACTCACTTGTAGGTGTCGCTGGCGGAAGAGCGCTGTTTGCAGCCTTTCGCTATCTTATATTGGGAACCATTGGGGCTTCCCTTTATCTTTTAGGGGTGAGTTATCTCTATGCGGTAACGGGCACACTGAATATGGCTGATTTGGCCGAGAAACTTCCATTATTATTACACTCTAAAGCTGTAGTGGGTGGACTACTTTTTATATTTATTGGTTTGGGGATCAAGATGGCCTTAGTCCCGTTTCATGCTTGGATGCCAGAGGCCTATACCTATGCCCCTGACTCTGTTTCCCCTATCCTGGCTCCACTTATCACCAAAGTTGCCCTATTGGCCTGGGTTCGGGTTTTCTTTTGGGTCTTAAATGCGTCAATTGTTATTTATGATATTCCGATTTTGCTATTGGTAGCAGTCCTTGGAGTATTAGCGGCGGTCATAGGTGCAAGCTTGGCCTTGGCCCAGCGGGATATTAAAATGATGTTCGCTTATGGAGGGATTTCTCACATCGGCATTATTCTCATTGGAATCGGTCAAGGCAACCAGACTGGGTTTGCCGGAGGAATTTTTTATTTACTGAACGATGCTGTTATGCAAGCTAGCTTGTTTTTTATTGCAGGAATGGCGCTTTGTCAGTATGGGGTCAGAACTGTTGACGACCTGGGGCGTGTTGGAAAAAAAGCTCCCTGGCTTACTGTTTCTCTAATTGTTGTGGCCTTAGGTATGATTGGCCTGCCTCCGACTGGTGGTTTTTTTGGTAAATGGTACATCATTCTTGGAGCGTTAGAATCGGGTGATTATATTTCGGTCGCTGCGGTAGTGCTCTCTACGCTCTTGACTCTCGCCTATTTTATTAAACTGTTTGAAAGCATTTTTCGCCAAACATCAACTCAATCGGACGTTCAGTTTGGTGAAATTCCACTCTCATTTAAACTGACCTTGGGAGTCACGTCCGCAGCTATCATGATTCTTGGTTTATCCAGTTCTCCAATTATTCAACTGTTGTTAAACCATGCTCTACCATCAGGTCTTTGAGGGAAATTATGGCTCTTTTCATCCTCATTCCTTTGCTTCCACTCCTGGCTTCTCTCATTCTTCTGCTTGGAGGACGTCGTTGGGGTGAGAACAGTCACCGGATTGGGATTCCTGCCATCGGTATTTCCTTTGGGTTATCAGTTGCCGCCTTCATTGAAGTGTTGAGAAATGGACCCTTTACTCTTTCTCTTTATCGCCTCTTTCAATCGGGTTCCTTGACCATTGACTTTACTTTGTTTGTTGACCAACTGACGGTTCTGCTTTTGCTTCTGGTCACTGGAGTAAGTGGGGTTGTACATGTGTATTCCTCTCGTTACATGATAGGAGAGTCGCGCTACAATCGTTTTTTTGCCGTCATCGCCTTGTTTACATCTTCTATGATTTTGTTGGTCATGAGTGGCAACCTATTAATGTTGTTGATTAGTTGGGAGGTCATGGGGATATGTTCCTATCTGTTAATTTCTCACGCAGCAGAACGACCTTCAGCTTGCCGGGCAGCCACCAAAGCTTTTATCGTTAACGCAATTGCGGATGTCGGGTTCAGTTTTGGCATCATTCTCACCTTTTTCACCTTTGGTACACTCGATATCCAGACTATTCTTGCTCAAGCGGAAGGCATGCAGAACCATACCATCAATATCTTAGGATGGATGGGATTGAATCTTGATGTCTATCCTGTGACGCTCATTCCCTTCTTCCTGTTTATAGGAGCTATGGGGAAATCAGCACAAATACCGTTTCACGTGTGGTTACCCGGGGCAATGGAAGCTCCGACTCCGGTCTCGGCGCTGATCCATGCGGCTACTATGGTGAATGCAGGTCCTTTTTTGTTAGTGCGATTGAGTCCGTTGATTATCCTTTCTCCATACGCGATGACGTTCATTTTCATTATTGGGGCCACTACCGCGGTATTTGCTGGGATAGTTTCCTTGACGCAATCGGACATCAAAAAAGTTTTGGCCTATTCCACAATTAGTCAAATCGGATTCATGGTAATGGCCTGTGGCTTAGGCGCGTTTGCCGTTGCGATTTTCCATCTTCTAGCCCATGGGTGCTACAAAGCGTTCTTTTTTCTATCTACCGGCAATACGTTGCGATCAGTGGAGCGAGGCCTTGGGCATGGTGACCATGAGCATAGTGTCCCTGAGGGCATGGGGATCTTATATGGCGGAGCCCTGTTGTTGGCGTTACTCCCGCCATTTGTGCTGTTTTCCGGATCGTATGGATATTTGTGGGGAATCACGGGGTTTGCATCTGCCGCGATCGGATTCAAAATCATCGGCTTGATCACGGTATTTGTGGCTTCTCAATATCTTTTTAAAGGCGTCACCTCGCTTTTTGTTCATGGGCCAAAGACTT
>DATDAG010000337.1:0-2554 GCA_036525495.1 Anaerolineales bacterium | reverse complement strand
GAAGGTGGTAAGCAATTCTGCCTACTCAGATTAAAGATTAATGATGAAATTCGAAAGAAAGTGTCTTTTCAGACCAAATTGGAATATAGGCAATTTTGCCTATATTCCAATGCGATATTTGGCTCTGGAACATCCAGATGTCATTGCCTACACTTCAACTATGTCCACTCAAATAGCCAAAAGGAGAAAAGAGATAATTGCAAAAAGTAATTTGTTCAGTGTGTTCACTATCGTCCTATTATTGTTGACCGCCTGTGGCGGCTCTGCTCCATCCGTTAATGAAGATGGATCAATAAATGTTGATGTGACATTGACCGATTTTAAAATAGAATCATCAGTAACAGCTTTCGAAGCTGGAAAAACATATCGGTTCACAATTACAAATGAAGGCCTTGTTCCTCATGAGTTTGTGATTGCCGAGCCATTAATGGGAATGGAAGGCGAAGCTCATGATGACGGTGATGATGCTCACAGTGAAGATGAAATGGAAATGAAACATGAAGGTGTTGTTATCGAAGTTGGCGACGATGTGCTCCAACCTGGTGTAACAGTTACAGTCGATGCCACTTTCCCAGAACATGTTGATGGCGAGTTGGAATTTGCCTGTCATACGGAGGGGCATTACGAAGCCGGAATGTTTGCGCCTCTTACTATGGAATAAACTAATCTTTTGGTGATAAAAATGTTGCACTCCTATCCTGTTTTTGGATAGGAGTGTACTTCGCTTTTATTTCCTTGATAGAAATAGATGACAATTAGTTGTCGTCTGATAGTTTATCAAATAAATAATGGAAGGCTTATGGATACAAAAACAAAAAGACAACAAAGACGCGAAAAACAACAAAGGCAGGAACTGATCTCAAAGTTCGTATGGGGTGGGATCGGTATCGGGGTTTTGGCGATCATCGGCTTGATCATCTGGCAGGGCATAAAACCAGCCGCGGGTGAGACGATTCCTGAGATGGTGGTCAGCCATATCGAACTCGACAGCGATCCTGGCGAATACAATTCCGACCCTCCGACATCGGGTCCACATTATGGGCAGCAAGTACAGGCAGGATTTTATGAAACGAATATCTACACATACCCTGCGGGTTATCTCCTGCATAGCCTTGAGCATGGCTATGTCATCTTCTCGTACAACTGTGATCTGCTCGATGAGACGGGGTGTGATGAATTGAAATCGCAGATCCGCTCAGTCATGGATGAGCTTGGCAACACCAAAATAATCGCCTATCCCTGGCCCTCAATCGATGTCCCTCTGGTCATGACCTCCTGGACGCGCCTGCAAAAATTCGAAACCTTCGATGCGGATGCCGCCAAAGCCTTCTATCGCGCCAACCTCAACCGTGCACCCGAGCCTGGAGCGCCATAATAAAACTGTAATGACAACCGTAACGAAAAACCCTCCCAAAAGATCGAACCCATCCCTTCTACAATGGATCAGCACGCACTGGTTTGCAACCTTCCTCATAATCTACGGCTTGTGGGTCTTCCTCCCATACTTAGCCCCAGTCTTCATGCAAATCGGTTGGAAGAGCGCGGGGAACGCTATCTACTTCATGTATTCCTTCTTCTGCCACCAGTTGCCAGAACGTTCGTTCTTTTGGTTTGGCGAGAAAACCATGTATTCTCTCAATGAGATCCAAGTCGCATGGGAGGACACAGTTAACCCGCTCATCCTGCGAAAGTTTATCGGCAATGAGGCGATGGGCTGGAAAATCGCCTGGTCGGACCGCATGATCTCGTTCTATACCAGTGTGTGGTTCTTCGCATTGCTATGGTATCCGCTGCGTCGCAGGATCAAGCCGCTTTCTTGGTGGGCGTTTGCCCTGCTTTTGCTCCCCATTGCAGTTGATGGGTTAACCCACATGGTCAGTGACTTCGCGGGTATCGGACAGGGATTCCGTGATACAAATGTCTGGCTGGCTACAATGACGAACAATTACTTTCCAGCGATGTTCTATGCGGGCGACGCACTTGGCTCGTTTAATTCAATCATGCGCCTCATCACTGGATCTCTGGCTGGGTTCGCCATTGTGTGGCTTGCCTTCCCATATATGGTTCAGTCGCAGGACTATAATCAACAACTGGATGAAAAATCATATGCCCAAGTCATCAAACAGATCAAAGACCAAAATACGCGTACTCCTAGCGGATGACCATCATATCGTCCGCGCCGGGATTCGGCAGATCATCGAAAGCGCACGCGATATGCAGGTCATTGCCGAGGCGGGCGATGGGGAGGAAGCACAATCTCTGATCCGAAAACACAAGCCTGATGTGGCGGTGCTGGACATCCAAATGCCGAAAGCAAGCGGCATCGAAGTGACGCGCTGGGTGCGTTCACACCTCCCAGAAGTGGGCGTACTGATCCTGACTGCGTATGATGATGACCCTTACGTGATGGCTGTTTTGCAGGCGGGCGCAAATGGATATGTGCTCAAGACCGCCAAAACGGATGAACTCATCCAGGCGGTACGCGACGTGAATGAGGGGAAGTCTGCGCTCGACCCGAACATCACAAGCAAACTGATGTCGAACCTGTTCAAAC
>DATDAG010000336.1:0-6291 GCA_036525495.1 Anaerolineales bacterium | reverse complement strand
CTCCGCGCCGCGGATGAATAAAGTCGGCACTTCGAGTTTGGGCAGATCGCGCCAGATATCCTTATCTTGCGTTGCTGTGCGATAGATCTGATCTTCCCATTCGGGAGAATAGGCCAACTCAAAACCACCGCTTGAAGATGGCTTGGTGATCCCTTCGATGTATGCCTGCAAACCTGCATCGCTCATGTAGGGAAAGATTCTGCGTTTGCGATATCCACGGAAGAGCGTTTCCAGGTTGTCGAATGTTCGTCTGCGTTTTTGGGCACCTTCTATCAGTGGCTGGTTTCTATATCCCAAACCAAGTGCGCGCGAAACATTCCACATCATCATTAAAGTCGGAATGAATAGCACCGGGTCGATCTACACCAATGCACGGAATTTTCCCGGGTCGCGTAGAGCCGCACGCAGAGTGACGACCGCTCCGATGGAGTGACCAACTCCAATAATGGGTGTTGGTTGAGACGTTTTATCGGAATCAGCCTCACGGTCCGATAAGAAACGCAGTAAATCATCCGATAACGGATGCCAACTCTTGATGTCCTCGGGCTTTGCATCATCCCATAACGGACGAAGTAACATCCCAAAGACACGGTATTCTGTTTTCAAAAATTCAAACAAAAGTTTGTAACATTCGGGCGGGTATTCATTGGCATGCAGGAAGTGAAGCGGCTGACCCACCCCTCCAAGATCAAAGTGCTTCAAGATTAATACTTCCCGTAATTGATCTTCTCGCTGTAACTCGCTTCGATCTTCAGGCGGTCGTGTGTTTCCGTATCGAGTTTCTTCCAATACTCATTATGGTCTTTCACACTGAACACCCACTCATCGAGCCATGATTTGACGCTCTCCACTGATTCGCTGACCTTGTCCCACGCGAGATAGAACTCATTGTCGCGGTCGTAATATCCCTGTGCGTAGGATGGATGACACGCAAACGGGACATGACACACTACGCTGACAACGATGCCGGGGATCATCGTGCGGTTCGGGTCGGACCTGATAACTGCCTCATCCACGATTTCCTCCGCCGTGAGAATGACCTTCTTCGCGGCGAAGGCGGCTTCCTTTTGTTCGCCGATGATTCCCCACAGGTGAGCATTGCCGTTCACGTCCGCGCGCTGGACGTGGACTATTGCCACATCGGGGTTGAGCGCCGGCACAGCGATCACATCCTTGCCGCCGTAAGGGTCAGGGATGCGTTTGATGTTGGGGTTGGCGTTTTCGAGATCGGTGGCGCCGGTCTGGTTCATGGGGAGGAATGGCAGACCAGAAGCGCCTGCCTGCACCCGTGTGATCATGCCGAAATGGGAATACTCCTCCCATTCGAGTTTTCCATGTTCGATGAACGATCTGACAATGCGCAGTGACCCCACACCGGGATTTCCCATATACGAGAAGATCACCTTCTTTGCACATCCCGCCGCGACCATCATGTCGTAGATCAGGTCGGGAGTGGCGCGGGCGAGGGTGAGTCCCTTTTTTCCCTGGCGGATGATCTCATGCCCTGCCGCGAATGGGATGAGGTGTGTGAAACCCGCCGCGTAGACTGTGTCGCCGTCGTCCACATATTTCGAGATGGCTTCTGAAAGGGATGTGAGTTTTGTCATTCGTCGTTGCCTCTTTTGAATCTTTTGAATATGCTGAACCGCCCGCTTGGCGTGATGGGTTTTTTATACTGTGCGCGGAATACAAAACCTAGGATTAACAGGATCATGCTCCAGCAGAAATAGCTGAATGTGGGTTTCCCGGCGGCTTCAGACAACATGAAGAAGACCAGCAACCCTAACCCGACAAGCAGGAAGAAAGTGCCGACCCGGTAGATAAATTCCTTGCGGTTGTACCCTTGAGGTTCGCCCATGATAATTTGGATAAACCTGACAGGTCCCTTCAGACCTGTCAGGTTTGTCATTATTTCGGTTTCCTCGCCGAGAATAATATCCTGCGAAATGGATAAAAAACGGGGCTGTCTGGCATGGCGGCACGCATCTTTTCGCGGATGGCTTCCACGAATTTATCCTTGTGTTCGCCGAGCCGTTCAAAATACGGCACAAGGGCTGTGCCTGAAATCCATTCTACTACCGCATCCGAGTTTTCCAGAACATGGGGGTAGATCTTCTCGAAGACATTGATTTGCTCGGCGCCGCAATCGAAGAGGACGCGGGAATAATTGTCGATGGTGAGCACCGGCGCATAGCGCTGAAAACCTTGCAGGATGAACTTGAACATGTCTTCTTCGGCGGTCTGGCGGTAGATCTGATGCGAGATGTGGTTGTGATTGGATGGAACCTGTACGGCGATCTGCCCGTTGGGTTTGAGTTTACCGAATAAATAGGGAATCAACTCCGCGTGGTTTTCGCTCCATTGCAAGGCGGCGTTGCTAAAGATCAGGTCCCACTCACCCGTCAGCGTGGATTGATCTCCTTGTTGGAAGACCAGGTCCGGGCGAGCGAAGGAAGCGGCTTTTTCCAGCATTTGCGCGGACGAGTCCAGCCCGGTGACATGACTGTTCGGGAGTGTATCCGCCAGTTGGCGTGTCAATTCACCGCTTCCGCATCCTAGGTCAATGACCTTGAGATTGGACCGTACATCCACAAGCGCAAGCAGGTCATGGAATGGCGCAGCGCGCTCGGCTTGGAATTTGTGATAGAGGTCTGGGTTCCAGGGCATGAGATTAAAATTCCCCTCTCCCGGGGGGAGAGGGGCTAATGGTGAGGGTGATTACTTGCGGGCTTTCTTCTTCACAACTTTCTTTGCTGTTTTTTTCACCGCTGCCTTCTTTGCGGCGGGCTTGATCAGCGTTTGGATCTGCTCATGCATGTAGAGTTGAACGTAGTAGTAGCCACCGCCATTCTTGCCGCTCGAACCGGAGCCTTTCCAGCCGCCGAAGGGTTGGAAGCCAGGCCATGCGCCGGTGGTCGCGCCTTGCGGACGGTTGGCATATGTGACACCTGCTTCGATATTATCGAAGAACCATTTGGTTTCCTTCGCCGAACCGTAAAAGCCGGCAGTGAGACCGTAGTTCACGTTGTTTGCGATCTTCATGGCTTCATCAAGGTTCTTGACCTTGCCGATGGTGGTGATGGGTAGGAACATTTCGTGCTGCCACAAGCGATGTTCGAAGGGCAGGTCGGTGACGAGGGTGGGCTCGCAGTAGAAGCCTCTGTCGTACATGCCGCCTGTTTTTACGTGACCGCCGGTCAGGAAGTTTGCACCCGCGCCGTTGATCTCTTCGTTGAATTCCTTGAACTCCTTGTATGAACTCTGGCTGACAACGGGACCAAGATAGGTGGCTCGGTCGGTTGGGTCGCCGATGACGAGGTTTTCGGTTTTCTCTTTGAGTTTGGCGATCAATTCTTCATAGACAGGTTCTTCCACGATGACGCGGGAGGCGGCGGAACATTTTTGTCCCTGCAAGCCAAACGCGGATCGGACGATGCCCGTAGCGGCATCTTCAAGATTGGCATTGCGCGAAACGATGGCAGGGTTCTTCCCGCCAAGTTCGAGAATGATCGGGCGCACGTAGTTGCGGTTCGCGAAATCACGGAACATTTTCATGCCCACGTCGAACGAGCCGGTAAAGGTTGCGCCGTCCACTTCGGGGCTGTCCACGAGCGCCTGCCCGAGCGTGGAGCCGGGGCCGGTCACGAAGTTGAATACACCGGGAGGGAAGCCCGCGTCGCGCAAGCATTCAGCGTAGAGTCTCACGATCCATGCAGTATCAGTTGCCGGTTTGATGACGACCGTGTTCCCAGCCACGAGCGCAGAACCGGTGGGTCCGCCTGTCAGCGCGAACGGGAAATTGAACGGGGAAACGACAAGCCAAACGCCGTATGGGCGAAGCACCGACACATTCGTCGCATCATAACCAACAAGCGGATCCTTGCCCATCGGCTTGACGAAGCCGTTATTCTCTTCCATCATTTGCGCGGGCCAATACATAAGATCAGCAGTCTCCTGCACGTCAGCGAGGGCTTCCATACGGTTCTTGCCAACTTCAAGCGCCATTGCCGCGCCAAGTTCGAAAACGCGCTTCTCGATTAAAGATGCCGCCTTGCGAACTAGTTTCACGCGGGTCTGCCATGGAGTGCGGCTCCATTTTGGGAACGCCTTGCGCGCCGCATCAATCGCCTTTTTTGCGTGCGTTGCGTTGCCCTTCTGCATGACAGCCAGCACCCAATCGGTGTTTACGGGCGAGCGATCTTCGAACTTTTCGTCCGCAAAAACTTCCTTGTTGTCAATGATCATCCCATATTCCTTACCCAGGTTTGCCTTGAGGTTGGCAACTGCCTTGTCGAATCCCGTGTGAAGTTCCTCGGGTGGGTTGAACATTGTAGCGTACGTTAATTTGAAAGCCATGCTTCCTCCAATGGTAAATTTGATTGATTATTTGTTTTGTTTGTTCAAAAATAGAACCAAACTGAGTATAGTCTAGGATTTCACAACCGTCAAAGATGAGCGTCAGGATTTGCCGTGACGAACATCCATAATAGTTTGGTAAGGATTTTATGATACAAACTGTCTTGTACCCCAAAATAAAAAGGATATGTGATGACGAAAACCCGCTTCATTTCGACTGTCAGCCTGCTCCTGCTTCTACTGGCTTCATGCGCCCCTGCGGCAGTTACCCAAGCCCCGATCATAGATCAGCCGTCGGTTCAGGAGCCAGCCCCACCCGTCGCGGCGGAACCGAGCGCGACGCCGTTCGCGCCTGCGGATCAATCTACCGAGGATATCCCCACCCCAACGGAAGCAGTTGTGTCCGATCCGCTCCCCGTCGCGACCTCGCGCGGACCCGACCTCCACGCCACCGACCCGAACACTGTCAGCCTCGCTTCCGGGCAACTTCAATTTGTGGAATTTTTCCGCTTCACCTGAGGTACCTGCCGTGCAATGGCGCCCATGGTTCATGGGCTCGAAGCAAAGTATTTTGGCAGGATCAATTTTGTATATTTGGATGCAGACGATGGCGACACAAAATCCTTCCAGCAGCAACTTGGATTTTTCTATCAACCCGAGGTGTACCTGCTGGATGGAAACGGAGGTGTTTTGCAAAAGTGGGTGGGTTTTACATCTGAGGAACAGTTTGAAGAAGCGTTCGCACAGTACTTGCCGTAGAATACGAAGTGGCAGTCACCTTCTTGACAAAGTGACTGCCACTTTTTTATATGGTGTTCCTTGCGATCTCCTCATCAGGCAACCCCTTGTTTTCCCGCCATTCAATGCAAAGATTGCCGACATGTTCCGCTGAGAGATAATAATCCGTGGTATTACGCAGGGTGCGGATGTGTAGAACGTATGGACCTATTCTCCTCCATACCTTGGCAATGGGGGCGCTGATCCAATCCAAAGAGTCTGCTTCGACCTCCCAATAGTGGCTGGCAATAAACCCGATGTAATCGAAACAATTCAATGTCATTTTGACTGCGCTTTGCCCTTCAGGCAGTCCGGTTGAGTTCACGATAGTGGCTGACATGATCGTTGCGTGTGTCTTCTCATACCAGTTTTCGATATTTTCATCATTTTTTATGATGTCGATGTTCGTAAGTATCCAGCGCCTTGCTGCCTCCTGCGCAGGGTCAGTGAGCTTGTCATAAATCGCATTGTAAATTTCGTAGGACAATTTGGCTTTTTCACGGTCTTCTGCAAGTTTTTCTTTAAGCTTTGTATTTTCAGCATTCGTGTATTCGATAAAAACAAAAATCAAACCCCCAATCAGTAGCGCCAAAGAGACAGCACTTGCAAACCCTTCGAGCAGGTTCCAATCCCCTGTGTTGGGAAAACTCTTTGAGAATAATGGGAACCCCACATAGACGATTAATAGAAAACCTATCAGAGCAAGCATGAGGGATCCGAGACCGATGCGAATGATCTTCGGAACGATATTTCGATTTTCACTCTTGGGCTGATTGTTGTTCATTGTCTCCTCCGTCATTTGATTTTGCACGGGTCTGAAAATTCCTTTGTTGATCGAATCTTCGATTCACAAATTCCCTCTTGTGAGAGAACTTACCTTTGGATCATTATTATCCACTCTTCAGGACATGAACCGTCACAGGTTGACTTTTCCCTTTCAATTCCAGTGAACGCTTTTCCAACTTCCCTAAATCCATTCCAATCTTTGCATACGCGGCTTCGCTGATCAAAATCTCTCCCTGCTTGGCATTGGATGAAAGTCTCGCGGCGGTGTTGGGCGCGTCACCGAGAACAGTAATATCGGTTAACCCGCTTTCCCGTCCCACCGAACCGACGAACGCGATCCCTGTATGAACGCCAACTCCAATCGGAATCCAC
>DATDAG010000335.1:0-3092 GCA_036525495.1 Anaerolineales bacterium | reverse complement strand
GCGAGACTGTTCGAGAATACCCCTGCGGCGGCTTCGATAAAGACAAAAGCAAGTGTAAGGAAGAGCGAAATGGAAAGTCGCTTGGTGGACTGTTGCGCGGCATCACGCAGATGGGAGTGAGTGTGTGAGTGTGTCATAGGTTATCCGTGCTCCACGTGGTCAAGACCCATGCGGTAGAGTTTGGTTACATGGTCGTCATCGAGCGCGTAAAAGACCAGACGCCCCTCCTTGCGGGTTCTCACAAGTTTCATCTGGCGCAGTCCGCGCAGTTGATGCGATACAGCAGACTCGGTCATTTCGAGTTGAGACGCGATCTCGCCCACGTTCATTTCACCATCGAGCAATACGGAAATGATACGCAGGCGGGTTGGGTCGCTCAGGGCGCTGAACAGGTCAGCAAGATGTGTGGAGGTTGATTCTTTGAGTAGCATAATACATATATGAATATTTGCTCAAGTATTCAGAATTATAAAATAAAAAGGGAGAAGCGTCAAATGACGATTCTCCCATGATTACCATCCACAAATCACTGAAAACTATCCCCCCAAGGCTTCATTCAACCAATCGAGGAATCCTTTTTCCTGCGGCTTGACCGTCGTTCCAAGCGACTCAGCCAGTTTCTCGAATAACTCGCGTTGTTCCTTATTCAGTTTCGTTGGCACCGCCACATTGACAATGACCAACTGGTTCCCACGATCCTTGCGCCGCAGGTAGGGAACACCCTTGCCCTTCATGGTGAATACTTTGCCGGGTTGAGTGCCTGCTGGAATTTTCAACTTCTCATCGCCATCGAGCGTTGGCACTTCGATCTCGGCGCCCAAGACTGCCTGTGCCACGTTGATGTCGAGATTCAGGATGATGTCATTCTCGCGGCGTTTGAAGAACTTGTGCGGCCTGACATCCAGCACCAAGAATAAGTTTCCATGCGGGCCGCCATAGACGCCCGGTCCACCCTCCCCGGCCAGACGGATCTGCGTGCCCCGGTCCACACCTCCTGGTATCTGAACCTTCTTCTTGACATTCTTTCGTTCCAAGCCATTCCCGCGGCAGGTTTTGCACGGGGATGAAATCGTCTCACCGCGTCCGTTACACGCAGGACATGTCGCGGTCTGCACCATCTGACCTAAAAAGGTCTGGCGCACCTGACGCACCTCGCCCTGCCCATTACAACTGGAACATTTCACGGGCGATGTACCAGGCTCTGCACCATTACCGTTACAGTGCGAACAAGTTTCCTCGCGCTGGAATTCGATCTCTTTTTCGACCCCAAAGACTGCTTCCTCAAATGTCAATGTGATCTGCATTTGCAGGTCGCGTCCGCGGCGTGGCGAACGACGTGAGCCTCGTCCCGACGAGAAACCGAACTGCCCAAAGAGTTCTTCGAAGATATCGCCAAAATCCACAGTGTAGTCGTGGAAGCCGCCCATATTCCCAAGCCCCTCCTTGCCAAAGCGGTCATAGCGGGCGCGCTTATCCCGATCCGAGAGAACGCCGTATGCCTCGTTGATCTCCTTGAACTTTTCCTCGGCGCCGTCCTCTTTATTCACATCAGGGTGATACTGGCGCGCCAGTTTACGGAACGCGGCTTTGATCTCATCGTCGCCCGCGTTCCTTCCAACGCCCAGGGTATCGTAATAATCGTTGCTCATAATAATCAAACGGTGCTCGAGTAGTGAAGCGTATCGAGACCACACCATGTAATTTCTGGTTTCGATACGTGGCGCTGAAAGCGTCGCTACTCAACCAGCCGATTTACTCGTTTACTTCTCCATCCACCACATCAGGATTCTCTTCGGATGAAGACCCCGCTTCTCCCCCCGCCGAATCCTGCGCGGTTCCCACAGGGGGATTCTGCTCATAGACGCTGGCACCTATCTTTTGAATTGCCTCGCCCAACACTTCCGTCGCGGCTTTCATCGTGGCGACATCCTCGCCCTCCGTCACTTTCTTGACTTCAGCTACCTTCGCCTCGATATCAGACTTCACATCTTCAGGAACCTTTTCGCCAAATTCCTTCAGCGCCTTCTCTGCGGCATACGCAGTATTGTCTGCGTGGTTGCGCGCTTCGATCAATTCCTTGCGTTTCTTATCCTCATCAGCATGCGTCTCAGCGTCTTTACGCATCTTTTCCACTTCCGCGTCGGAGAGACCGGAAGATGCAGTGATCGTAATGTGCTGTGAGCGGCCCGTCGCCTTGTCTGAAGCGGTTACTTTCAAGATACCGTTCGCGTCGATATCGAACGTCACCTCGATCTGCGGAACACCGCGCGGCGCAGGGGGGATTCCATCCAGAATGAATTTCCCTAGTGACTTGTTATCCACCGCCATCGGACGCTCACCCTGCAACACGTGGATTTCCACCTGAGTCTGACTGTCGCTCGCAGTAGAGAACACCTGACTCTTGCGGGTCGGGATGGTCGTATTGCGTTCGATCTGCGGAGTGGCCACACCGCCCAATGTTTCGATGGACAGTGAAAGAGGCGTAACATCGAGAAGCAAAATATCCTTCACTTCACCGCCCAACACACCCGCCTGGATCGCCGCGCCGATCGCGACCACCTCATCTGGATTCACACCTTTGTGCGGATCCTTGCCAAAGAACGCGCGGACTCTATCCTGTATAGCGGGCATACGAGTCATGCCGCCAACGAGAACGATCTCGTGGATATCGCCCGCTTTTAATTCAGCGTCGGCTAAGGCCTGTTTTACAGGAGCAATCGTTCGGTCAACAAGATCCGCAGTGATCTGTTCGAGTTTGGCGCGGCTGAGAGTCATCACCAGATGTTTTGGTCCGCTTGCATCCGCGGTCAAATATGGCAGGTTGATCTCGGTCTGCATCGTGGTCGAGAGTTCGATCTTCGCTTTTTCCGCGGCTTCCTTTAAACGTTGTAACGCCTGACGATCGTTATGCAGGTCAATACCGTTGTCTTTTTTGAATTGTTCGATCAGGTGATCCATGATGCGGAGATCAAAATCGTCACCCCCAAGGAAGGTGTCTCCGCTCGTAGACTTGACCTGGAACACGCCTTCGCCCACTTCCAACACTGAGACATCGAATGTGCCGCCGCCGAGGTCATACACGACGATGGTCT
>DATDAG010000334.1:0-8073 GCA_036525495.1 Anaerolineales bacterium | reverse complement strand
AAGGTACAAGAACCGATCCACGGCAGGAATTGCGCCGTTCCTGTTGAAGGGTAAAACAGCAGTGCATGTCTGCCACACGGCAGGTATTTTCTTTTGTAAATGTCAAGACCACCGGCCATCCCCACAGGCAGGCGATAGGATTAGCCTTTGTTGTATTTGACACAAGGAATATTTAGCCACAATTCTATTTTGCCCCATGAAGACTGCATCCAAATATTAAAAGAGTAAAAAAATCAAAATCCCACCCGACGGTGGGATTTTGATCCTAAAGGGTTTAGTTATCTTTTGCGAGTGAAGAATAAACCGATCAGCAATCCGATAAACCCGATCAAAGTTACATTTCCGAGTATATTGCCTAGAGATGTGTAAAGGGTATTTACTGAACCAATGGGCATTTCAACCACTTGGATACCAGTAAAGCCGACCACATTTTCTGCAAACATATCTACGTAGTTAATCTCACGACCGTAAACATCCATTGCAGACGAGATGCCCTGTCCAGTTTGGCGGAAGATGCTGACACCGTTTTCCACAGCGCGGAAGGAAGCCATATGATGATGAATATCTTTTATACCAAGCCAATCATTCGATGGGACGAAGAGTAGATCAACATTCTGTTCACCAACCTGTTGAATAACATCAGGGAAGTCGGCATCCCAGCAGATGACGGCACTGAGTTTGCCATAAGGTGTATCCACAGTTTGCAGAACACCATCGCCTGGGAGCGAGCCTTCGAACATGCTACCACCATACTTGACATGTGATAGAACCACATCGCCATTCGGGTCGATGATATGCACTATATTCTCGGGGGGAGATTTTTCGAGGTCAAACGTTGGCAAGATAACGTATATATCTTCTTCTTTCGCGATCATCGAAACATCGGCGGTCAGCTTATCGACCTGATCGGTCATTCCCAGGCCTGCGCCCTCTTGCAAGGAAACGATCTCTGCTCCCTGCTGAGCCATGGTGCGAATCTGGTTCAACTGTGCGGCATGAAGTTTATCTACAGTCTGACGAAAGCCCGCTTCATCCTCCGCTTGAAGTTGACCGACCACTTCATGCACTTTCCCATCTGGAAGTGAGAAGCCTGCGACGACAACAGTCTGTTTGGGCTGCGAATCGAGCAGGGTCCGGCTGAAGCCAAGCCCAAGGATCAGGGCAAGCAGCCCGATTGAAGTCAGAGCGAGGCGCGTGAACTTAAATCCGCTTTCCCACACATAGTTGACAAGGCTGGCGAACCATCCGATCATAAATGGGATGCCCCATAAGCCCGTTACAGATGCAACTTGCATGGCGGGGATAAATCCGCTTTGGGAGTAGGCGGATGCGCCAAATGATCCGAAGGGGCTGCCTGTAGCAGAGAAGAAATCCACAGCAGTAAATGCGACGGGAAACACCAATGTCAGCCAAAAAGATGATGCAAAGCGGCGGTAATAGATACGGTCAACAACGTAGGGTAATAAGACGATGAGCGCGGTGATCAGGAAGAGGATCGGTTCGGCAACGGAACTGGTCAGGCCCAATGCTGTGGCACCGCTCCATGAGACAAATCCACCAACAGTAGATGCAAGCCACATCAACAGAAAGTTGCGGCCTGCCTTTTCACTGTCGCGGAAGAAACGGATCAAGAATATAGGCGCGATCCACGCCAAAAAGGGGATGTTCCATTTCCCGCCAACAAAAAAGCCAATAACGGTGGCAAGTATGAGCCAGAGATAACGAAGATTTTTGTTCATGATTTACTCCTTGAAATTTGATGCCCCCAGTGTATTCATTCCCTCCTATTCGCACATCGTACAATCCATACCAATTTAGAGACAGACGGACACTGTCCATTTGGACAATATGCCCCTATACACGTTTACAGTAGAATAAACGCATGGATTTATTCAATTGGTATAAAAATCGATTTACCTGGCTTCCCTTTTATATATTCGTTTCAGTTGTTTTGGGGACAATAGCCGTGCTCAGGACGATCGAGCTTTATAAGATCGCACCCCTTGTGGCTACCATCGGATATGTCTTAATTTTTCTTATTCATATTTTTTTATATTGGCTCACTGTATATCTAGCAGAAAGTGGAAAGTCGTTCGTTCTTTATTACATTGTTCAGTCAGTCTTGATCACGGCTTTGGTACTCTACCCATACAGCGGAACTTTGAGGGGGGTCATGCTGGGGTCAGCCGTGTTCAGTATCATGGCACAGTCAATTGGGTTATGGGGCAATACATGGAAGTCATTCCTAATGATATTGTATTTTGCAGCTTTGGCTCTTGGGCTGCTCTACCTTCTACAACCACAAAATTATTGGGTATACGCTGCCAATATGTTCGTCAATGGTGGATTCATCGTTCTATTCATAGTGGTGTTAAACCAACAATTGATCGAACGCAAAAAGGCCGTTGACCTGGCTGAGTCACTGGAAAGCGCGAACGCCAAACTGGCCGCTTCTGCCGCCAGAATCGAATCACTGACCTTGCAAAACGAACGTCAACGCATGGCCCGTGAACTGCACGATACGCTGGCACAGGGCGTGGCAGGGCACGTTCTTCAACTTGAAGCGATCAAAGCCCATCTCACAGCTGATCGAAAAGAACGTGCTACTGATATTGTGGAGACGGCTATTGTCCGTGCCAGAACCACGCTGGCTGAATCGCGTGCGGCGATCGATGACTTGCGTGCCATGCCTGCCGATGTTACAGAGGCTGTGCGTCAAAAAGTGGAACGCTTCAAACAGTCTGCAGGGATACCGTGTGAACTGGATATTTCCATCCAGAAGAATCAACTCCCTGTTGAAACAACGAATCACGTATTGGATATTCTCAGCGAGTCACTAATAAACATCATTCGTCATGCGCAGGCATCAGAAGTTCGCGTGAAGTTTTATATAAAGAATCAAACACTTGCACTCGAAGTCTGCGACAACGGTAAAGGCTTCGATGTCAATCAAACAACAAGCGGACATTATGGCCTGGTGGGCATGCACGAACGCGCCCGTCTCACAGGCGGCATGTTAGACATTGCATCTAACCCCGATGGCACTTGTATTCAATTCACAATGGGGAGCATCCAATGATCCGCGTACTCATCACCGACGATCATTTTGTTGTGCGTGAGGGATTGCATCTCATTCTTGAAACTGCCGAAGATATAGAAGTTGTTGGCGAAGCAGTTGACGGTGCCGACTGCCTGCGTCTCGTTCCTGAACTCAAACCCGACCTGATCCTCATGGATTTGCAAATGCCGCGCATGGACGGCATTACCGCCATCGAACACCTGCGCAAGGATCATCCCGATATCGCCATTGTCATCCTCACAACTTACAACGAAGACGACCTGATGATCCGCGCGTTGCAGGCAGGCGCACGCGGATACCTGCTCAAAGACTCGAGTCGTGAAAATTTATTGGACACCATCCACGCCGCTGCACGAGGCGAGACACTGCTCAAACCAGAGATCATTGCACGGATGCTGGCGCTTCAATCTGCGTCCAAGCCTGCCTCAACACCCCAAACAGATTCCCCGCTGACAGAACGCGAGCACGAAGTGTTGCAATCCATTGCCCGCGGCGAACGCAATAAAGAGATTGCCCATAACCTCGGCATCACCGAGCGGACGGTCAAAGCTCATCTGCAAAGCATCTACCAGAAATTCAACGTGGACTCACGCGCCGCAGCAGTCGCCATCGGCGCACAAAAGGGATTGTTGGGGGAATAAAAAAGGCGGCTGTTGTGCCGCTAGTTCGACCCCTCTCCCATCTCCCCCAGGGAGAAGAAGCCCAGACATCCTCATACAAAGATTATCATCGGAGACCCAACACGCCAATTAATACCCATAGAAACTGGCTGCCTCTATCATAAGCAGGCAGCCAGCGATCTTGTTTTCAATGACTCTTGATCACATATTTTAGTTATGGTTCGCAACTTCCGTTATGGAGGTCTGACCGGCGGCGGTTATGCTACTTGACCTCAATGCTGGAGGTCAACGTGCTAAGCTCCCTGTCGAAACGATGCTCAAGGTACAGTACATCCACTACATTAAGAGTGTGCGTCCCGGACCTGACATTACGCATCTCAAATGTGGCCAGGCCAGAACTATTCGTGTCGGCTTGAATCCGCTGCGTGCTGCCGTCGGGATGGGTCCAGTCTACGATCACGGTTGCCCCTTCCGCGTTATTCCAATTCTCGTCATCGACCCACACGGAAGCCGTGACAGTGCGCTTTCCCTTGATCTTGCTGGCATATAGATTGATGTTTGTGACGCGGGTAACCGGCTCAGGTGGCGGCGGCGGCGTGGGCGGCTCGCTTGGCGCGGAAATGGTCATCCTCACACCCAGAAACCCCGAGTAGAAGTGATAGACCCATTCGATCATAATGCCCAGCTCATAGTCCCTGGCTTGAGTCATCGCCCCAAAAAGGCCGTAGGTGATCACAGCGTTGGGATAGACGGTGAGAACTGCCTCGGGATCCTGGCGGACCGAGCGGGCCCATTCGGTGTTGACTCCACCCTCCTGAGTAAACCAGCCGGGGACTGAATCGTTCCAGGTGATAGAGGAGACCACATCATCGGGCGAGGCGCTTGGCAAGCCACCATCGGGATCGCGGAAGTTTATCCAAATGTTGACGAGATGGTCGGCGAAGCCATCTACCGGATATCTGCAGGTCGCATCGTCATCGACGTTGTAGCCGCTCGTGCAGGAAAAGGGATCACCATAGGCTGCTTGGACTTGGGCGCGAGTATCACCCAGTGCAACACCAGGGACGCTAATCCCCTCAACAACAGTTCCCTCAGCAGGTGCTGCTGCAAAAACAGGTGTCACTGCAACCGCCAATACGATGAAAAACACTACGAGGATGGTAATTTTTCGTTTCATTTTTTCTTTCCTTTCATTGTGCGTCTTACTAAACAGATTTTCTACATTCCCTACCATCATGGAGAAACCGGGGTTGTTGAACAAGACACAACGTATCCATTTCCATGATGCAAATGCACTATTTGCATCATCATATTCGAGTGACAAAACCTAAAATTCAATAAGGTTATTCTTTATGGCATGAGTAACCGCATCCAGACGGGTATGTACCTGAAGTTTCTGAAGAACATGTTGGATGTGATTCCGCACCGTATTTTGACTGATCGAAAGGATTCCGGCGATCTCCTGTGAGCCATGACCCTTTGCCAGGAGTGTAAGAATCTCAATTTCGCGCGAAGTCAGGGCAAACATCTGGGTTTTTCTATCTACATCGCCACCTGTGGAAGGCTCCTGATAACGTCTGATTGCCTCGATCACATATGTCAGGTATTTATCATCGAGTGCTTTGCGGTCAAGATCATGAAACAGGTGAACAATCATTCTTTTGTTATCTTCATTGTTTGTTTTGTAGGTAAAAACGCTCATGTTCAGCCAACGGTTGACACCACCCTTTGTAGTCATCCGGACATCGTAGTTGGGCACAGGTTTGGAGTTCAAAGCCAGTTCCGATACCATGCATTGTGCCTTGCAAATTAGGCGACCTCTGTTGTCATAACCACATACAACTTGATGGCAGAACTTTCCAACCACATCATCATTTCCGAAGCCCAGAATCATTTCAGCAGCATTATTCCAAAAGACGATATACAGCTTTTCATCGACAACAAATGCGCCATCTGCAGCATCGCCGAGTGCATCGAACAAGCGACTCACCGTTCCTCCTTTACTTTGACCTGAATCACCATTTGGAAGCAATATATCCGAGAGATGTAACAAGGCGATTTAGAAATGATTACATTTCCCTTAACTCCCTGACTGTGCACCTCAATTCTGGAATCTGTCGTTTTCCCCGGAGTTTTTCCATGCTGACTTCCCGCCCAAATAACAAAAAGGCGGCTTCATCGCCGCCCCTTGATTGACCACTGCCCGTTCCTTATTTCAATTTATAGCCCAGCCTTGTGCAGGAAGGTTCTGGTACCAAGTTCGAAACATCAATTTCAATTACATTCGCCACGATGTGTACATCTCCACTGACCCTGGCGACAGACACACGATGGTTCCCGTCCTCAACAAAATAAGCCTCCCCCACCTTGTATAACAACACGGGTGGTAATGTAGTGTTCTGATTTCTTCCCCTGGCTATATTGACCCAACGTTCTTCCGATCCGCCTTGAGCGGGATAATAAGCAAGGTCGAAGTTTCCAGTCCGCCCCGTACTGCCGACAATTTGACTTAACGCAACCTGCTGCAAACCGCGTTGATAACGCGGCCGATCCTTCAAATATTCATACACATCATGGAAAGATAGCAGATCATTACAGCCTCGCCCCAGCCAGGTTCTGGCTTTTCGCCAAAAGGCTTGTTGCAAGGCACTTTGGTGCTCTCTTTGCGCGCTCACATCAATCGTATCGAATTGCATAATAAATCTCGGCAGTCATTGTTCTGACGCCTATAAAGGAGATTTCTTTCTGAGACAGAACTTCTCTCTTGGAAATCAACATACCCACCAAACAGAAAAGACGACAACAAAATGCTTATCGCGGAGTCTCCCCTACATCCAAAGGATTTGGGGGACGTGTGCCTGCGAAGTACCCGAAGGGTGAGAGAAGCGAGCGGTAGATGTCCAAAGGACAGAGGGGTCCTCCCACATCCGTCTCTTGTTTCATTTGTCCGCTCTCATTCAAACAAAAAAGCGACTATTATATCGCCCGTTTCGTTTATTTCAAATTGCTTCTATAAGTTCTCCCTTATCCATACAAGGACATCGCCTGGCGTCCCGATTTTTATCCCTGCTCTCTCGGCAACTTTGGGATCATCGATGAAGTGTTTTGTGTTATGGGTGGCAAGATAATCCACATGCGCCTGCATCGCAGAGAGCAAGATCGGGACGTCATCAGGGTCTGCAATCAAATACAGATTATCCTTTATCTCTTTCGGAGTTGGATTTTTAACGATTTTCGGCTGGGCATCTTTGATGGCTTGACGGAAATCAGGTAGAGCACGTGGCACTTTTCTTGCAAGTGACCGCTCTGATTCAACGATGACATGTTCGCTGATAAAAGTTTCTATTTGTCCTATTTCAGACATTACCAGGAGAACCCGTGCCGCGCCACTGGATGAGGTGACCCCAGCAATGACGGCGCTGCTATCAAGAAACACCTTAATTTTTGACATAGTGTTCCTGATAGTAGCGTTTACGTTCCTCATCAAGTACTTCAAATAACTCTTCCAACGTAACGTTGGCTTCTTTGACTGCCTTCGCAACTTTATCGGCGCTCTTCATCACTTTACTTTCCACAGGAACAAGAAAGAATGAGCCATCGCCAACATCAATGAGACTCAGTGATTCACCTTCTTCAAGGTTGTATTTCTTGCGAAAATTGGCAGGGAGGGTAATCGTCCCCTTGCCGCGGATTTGTAGGGTGGTCATAAGCTTCTCCTGAAATTCGGCTTTTCAGAATTTCCGAATTTCAGGAATTATACCATCTCTTCCCCACATCTGGTCAACCATGATCTTGAAATTCAACAAACCCATCAGCTAAAAAAGAAGTCAACCCCATACCCTCTCCCCGCGGGAGCTCCACAGGGGTGCTTCGCAAAGGGACAAGTCATCACGCCGATCAATCACCCTGACCAGAGTGAGGTCCCATATCCATCTCTTGTTTCATTTTGTCAGCTTCTGTTTTAAATATAAAAAACATGCAAATGAGCCGTACGTATCTGATACGTATGGCTCATTTGTATGGAAACCGCAGTTTGTTTAGAATGTATCCGGGAAAGGCGGGAAATCTTCCGGCAACTCAGTGTTACCAGGGGCTTCTGCGCCTTTTTTGGAAATCACCGGGCAAAGGACCACTACGCCACGGTGATCAATGCCTTTCTGGGGCTTCGGGCCACGTTTACTCTTGGATTGTGAGCCTGGAAAGTCAAACAGCCGGGCATCCAGGCGTAAGCGCGAGACGAGTTGGACCGGCTTCTTGAGCCGTTGGCAACGTTGCACCAGCACGATGACAGCGTAACTGCCATCGCCCACCACCGTCATCTCCCGTTCCGGTTGCCAACGCCGTACCTTCTCAATCATGAATTCGGCCCACTGG
>DATDAG010000333.1:0-2578 GCA_036525495.1 Anaerolineales bacterium | reverse complement strand
CAGGTGGATTTGGCAAAGACCGCGCACCTGTCATGCACAATGACTTCGTCATTGTTGGTCCCGCCAGCGACCCAGCAGGAATAAATGGGCTGGCTGCCTCCTCCGAAGCATTGAAAAAAATATTCAATGCGGGCTCAACGTTTATCTCTCGCGGCGACGACTCAGGCACACACAAAAGAGAGTTGAGCCTGTGGGAAAGCGCTGAACTCGACCCAGGCAGCCAGGCATGGTATCTTGAAACGGGGCAGGGTATGGGAGCGTCGTTGATTGTCGCTTCGGAAAAGAACGCCTATACACTCACAGATCGCGGGACCTTTCTCGCCACACGCCAGAACCTTGAGCTTGTCATCCTGCTTGAAGGCGATCCGCCGCTTCTGAATCCATATCATGTTATTACAGTTAATCCTGAGTCGCATGCGAATATAAACTATGAAGGCGCGATGGCTTTTTACAATTTCATTATCTCGTCCGAAGTGCAGAAAGTGATCGAAACGTTCGGAGTGGATAAGTACGGTCAGCCGTTGTTCTTCCCTGACGCTGAATAACATAGGTATACTTCCCCGCATGGAAATATTCCAGATCACATCGCTATCGCTCCAAGTCTCTACGCTGGCGACGATCATCAGCATGGTCATCGGCTTGCCGTTTGGCACATGGCTGGCGCTTGGCACGTTTCGCGGACGCAACATCATCCTCAGCGTCATCAACACGGGCATGGCGCTTCCGCCTGTCGTTGTTGGTCTCGTAGTGGCGATGATGTTGTGGCGAAGCGGTCCGTTGGGGGATTTGCGATTGATCTATACTCCGTGGGCTATCGTCATCGCGCAGACAGTGATCGCCGCTCCCGTTGTGACGGGATTGACCGCCGCTGCGCTCGAAGCATTGGACCCACGTTTGCGGCAGCAACTTTTGGGACTCGGCGCTTCACGCCTACAGATGATCTGGTACCTGTGGCGAGAGGCACGGCTGCCCCTCCTGGCAGCTTTAATGGCGGGCTTTGGAGCGGTGATTTCCGAAGTCGGCGCCTCGATGATGGTGGGAGGCAACATTAAAGGGCAAACGCGTGTGCTGACAACCGCCATCGTGCTGGAAACTTCAAAAGGCGAGTTCAACTTCGCATTGGCGTTGAGCGCATTGCTGTTGGTTATTACTTATATTATCAATCTGGCATTGACGTGGATACAACAAAGGGCGGAGAAGAAATCATGAGCAGCCTGATTGAAATCAGCGATCTTCGCATGAAAAGGAATGGACGAGTTGTTCTCGATGTTGAGCATCTATCCATTCCGCGTGGCGAGACGTTGACAGTGGTTGGCCCGAACGGGGCGGGGAAGAGTACCTTGTTGTTGACGCTGGCGTCCCTGCTCAAACCCGCGAGCGGTGAAATTCGATTCAACGGCAAGGCATTGAGTCAATGGAACGAATTGGAGTATCGGCGCAAGGTGTCGTTTGTGTTCCAGTCACCATTGCTGCTGGATATGACTGTTGAGCAGAATATCGGTCTGGGCTTGAAGTTTCGCGGTCTGCCGAAGGAGGAGATCCGTCAGCGGGTGGGTAGGTGGGTCAGGGATCTGGGTGTGGAGTCGCTTCTCGGACGGCGGGCGGGTCAATTATCGGGGGGTGAAGCGCAGAGGGTCAGTCTGGCGCGGGCTTTTGTTCTGGAACCTGAACTATTGCTGCTCGACGAACCGTTCGCGGCGCTTGATCCGCCCACGCGGACAAGGTTGTTGGACGACCTGTCTGCTTTGTTGGCGGATGAGCATCGCACGGCGGTCTTTGTCACACACAATTTGAACGAAGCCGCGAAGTTGAGCCATCGCATCGGGGTGATTGTGGAGGGAAGTATGCGGCAGGTAGGGACGGCAAGGGAGATCAAGTTGCATCCCGCGGACGAAACGGTGAGGGCGTTTTTGCAGGAATTGCCGCAATGATATAATGCATGAAAAATCTGGAGGCAATATGTTGAAGATCGAGATCGTATACTGTGCAGTTTGACACTACACTGGTCGAGCCGTTGGCTTGATGGATGAATTGTTGAAGAACTACGAGCATGTGATCGAAACGATTACACTAATACCATCGGATGATGGGAAGTTCGAAGTAAGTGTGAATGGCGATCTGCTGTTTTCAAAGAAGAAGTTGGCGCGCCATGCTGAGCCTGGGGAAGTTCTGGGATTGGTAAAGAAGTTAGTTGGAGAGTAATAAGTACTCCGCTGGTTGAGTAGCCGAAGGCGTATCGAAACCAGCGTGTTACATGAATACATAAAATTGGAATCAGAATTGTGGTTTCGATACGGGTCTCGCTACTGTTCGACCCTACTCAACCACCGAAGCATTGAGGTTATGAATGGCAAAAAAAGGTCGTGTGTTTTCGGGAGCAAGACCAACAGGGAGACAGCATTTGGGGAATTATCTGGGTGCGATTCAGAATTATGTCGCGTTGCAGGATGATTATGACTGCGTGTATTGCATTGTTGATGTTCACGCGTTGACGACGGTCGAGACAACGCAGGAACTCAGGCAGAACACGTTTGAAATGGCACTGGACTGGCTCGCCGCAGGCATCCGTCCTGAGGAG
>DATDAG010000332.1:0-2534 GCA_036525495.1 Anaerolineales bacterium | reverse complement strand
TTCTGCGAACCAGATCATTGAGCGCTCCATAAACCTTCGCGATCAAACATTGGGGGCGATCACCCTGGAAGGACGCGATGAATGGACAGCGGAACAACAAAGTCTGGTGGATGCCGTCACCGCCCAAGCCGCCATAGCTCTCGAAAACGCACGCCTCGTTTCTGAAAGCCGGCAGATCGCCTTGCGCGAACGGACAATTGCCGAGATCAACTCCAAGATCTGGGCTTCCACTTCGATTGACAACATTCTACAGACCGTGGTCAAGGAACTTGGCAGGCGCCTGGACGCATCCAACGCTTCCATTGAGTTGAATTTGGATGATGAACATGACCAATCCTGAAAAAGAGATCTTCAACCGGGCAACCAGCACTCTGTTTCAATATGACCGCTGGAGGGTTACTTTCCTCGTCACGGTTTTACGTGTTGTATCCGGGCTCGGACTCGTTCTAATTGTCTCCAACATACCTGTTTTTAGAACGATCGAACTTATTGCTTTTTCCATAGTGTATGTTGCACTCCTGGTTGTGACATTCACCCCGCTGCCATACAATGCAAAAGCCGGGGCACTGATCGTTAGCGGTTACTTTGTCAGCGTATACACCCTCCTGCAATTCGGTCCCTGGTCTGGCGTCTCAGTCTATTTCCTTGCAACCACACTCTTCGCAGTGCTATTGTTCGACGATCGGATAGACCGTTGGGTATTTACTATTAATATGATGACCATCATCACCGTCGCTACGCTGAACACTCTCGGATACCTTACCCTGACATCAACAGAAATTCCCCAAACAGACCTATTGGACTGGCTGTCCTACACAGCAGATTATTTCGTGCTTGCCATAGCATTGATCTGGGCGATCAGCATGTTGAAAACTGAGTTCAAATTGGTCGCGGAACAATTCCAATCTGCGCTTGGGTTTCTCTCAAAAGACCGTGCTGATCTTGAGAAACGCGTCGAAGAACGCACAGCGGGTTTGATAAGAAAGACAGACCAATTACGCGCGGCTTCATACATTGCACGCCAAACTACAGAGATCCAGAATCTCAATACGATCCTGAACGTTGTAGCAGAGCTAGTGACAGATCAATTTGGCTTTTACCATTCCGGTATTTTCCTTATGAACGAAATGGGCAGCGAGGTCGTATTGGCGTCTGCTTCCTCCGAGGGCGGCAAACGGATGGTTGAAAAAGGGCATTCTCTCAAAGTGGGATCACAGGGGATCGTGGGGAATGCCGCCGCGCAGAAAAAGCCACGCATCGCGCTGGACGTTGGGGCTGATGCTGTTTTCTTTAACAATCCCGACCTCCCGAGGACCCGTTCTGAGGTGGCCCTTCCCCTTGTGATCCATGATCGAGTGCTTGGCGTTCTTGATATTCAGTCTGACCAACCGCAGGCGTTCAACATGGAAGAGATCGATGTCCTACAAACGCTTGCAGACCAGGTGGCTGTTGCCATCGAAAATACGCGTTTGCTTGAGGAGTCTCAGATGGCGCTCAGCCAGATCGAGGCACTGACAGCCGTCCGCACGCGCGAAGCGTGGAGTCAAAAGATCCAGGAACGTAATTTTACATACACTTACACCCCGCTCGGCATTCGAGCCGGCAAAACATCCGAAGAATCCGATCAAGCTTTGAATATCCCGATCACTTTGCGCGGGCAGAAGATCGGAGCAATCGCTGTGGAGCGCAAGGATGGCACGCCCTGGAGCCAAATTGATAAAGACCTGATCAATGAAGTGGCTTACCAAACCGGGCTGGCAGTAGATAATGTGAGGCTCGTGGAGGAAGCAACACAACGCGCAAAACAAGAACAGACCGTTGGTGAACTGGCTTCGCGTTTCAGCCAGAACATGGATATTGATACCCTTCTTCAGACTGCCGCCCGCGAACTCGGGCAGGTGGCAGATGTGGTTGAAGTCTCCGTGTTCATTGGCGAAATCCCCGAACAGTCGTCGCAGAAAAGACGTTCGAGGCGCACGGCTGGCTAAGATGGAACAGGATATGATGCAAGATAATAAAATCGTTCAAAATGAAACCCGACGATACGCATTGTTCGGCGTTCTGTTTGGTTTGCTGTTTCCCGTCGCCGCGACAATCATCCGGGTGACAACCGGGGAACTTCCATTTTATTTCTCAAGCCTGCTCCTTGTGCAATCTACAGATCCATTATTATGGATCATTGACACTGCTCCTGTATTTCTAGGTTATTTTGCAGGTTTGGCAGGCCGCCGCCAGGATATCGTCAACAACAGAATCAAAGAACTTCACGAACAAGAAGTGGAATTAAGAAATATTCAGGTTACGCTCGAACAACGAGTTGCAGATCGCACCAGAGAACTGGAAAGTCAGACCGTTCGTATGCGCATTGCGGCAGAGATCACAAAAGAAGCCGCTTCATATTCCGATCTAGCACAACTCCTCGAACGGGTTGGCGAACTTATACAGGATCGTTTTGGTTTTTATCATACAGGTATATTCCTGCTCGACGACAATAAAGAGTACGCAGTACTGGCTGCTTCTCCGACCGAAGCAGG
>DATDAG010000331.1:0-13475 GCA_036525495.1 Anaerolineales bacterium | reverse complement strand
AGTAATAGCACCATCCATGCGAGGGTTCGGGTCCATAAATGGGTGGCATCACGGCTTGTCCCACTGCGGTAATCCTGTCAGCGTTGGATAAGGCTGAGGCTTCGCGCATCAGACTATCATCTGGGATGAGACGATTTTTCGGGTCCAGGTCAGGTTCAAGCAGGCGCAGGCAGGCTGGAGGATCGTAATAAAATACAAGCGAGTCAGAAGTATTTCCCTCGAAGGAAGCGGCAAGAAAATCATAACCGATTGGAAGTCCCGGTTTAAGTTCAGGCAATGACGCGCCAATGCGATTGGTTGGGTATAGCAGGACATATCCGACCTGGCGGGTGCGGGTATCCGGCGCATAGATCCAATTGAGCGGAGCGCTGATCGAGTTGTCGGCATTGAATGCCAATTCCTCGTTCATCAGGATGATGGTATTCGGTTCGATGCCGGGCGCGCGCCAGTTCATCTGCCAGAACAGATTTTTCTGAGTCTGCCAATCGCGCAAGTAATCCACTGACCATAGGAATTGCCTGCCCGCCGAAAGTGAAACGAGTAGGATGGCGGCAAAATATTTGACGCGCAGCGGGAGGAGTTCCAGCAACCCTAACAGGAGAAAACAGGAACCGAACATGAACGATAATAATGCCCGGTTGGCGGGGAAACCGAGTGTCACAGGCAGGTTTGTCACCCAGTAAGGAATGCCGCCGAGGGATAACATGATCGCGCCGAGACCGATCAGCCAGAAGGCATCCCGTTTGTTCTTGGACCCCGCTTGGCCATTATCGTTATGCTGGATTAAGAAGACAAGCGCCCCAACAGCAAGAAGGACAACGGCATACAATGCACTCGTGCGTAATCCATTGACGGATGGGTTTGGGAACTGGAATGCAAGCGTCCATGCGCCGACCGCCGCAACCCACAGGCTGGAAAAGACGTGTTGGAATAGTTGGGTAATGGTCTCGACCGGCGCGCGGGCGACCTCTTCGGTCAGGCTGTAGCCGAAACCGGGGTGACTATATACAAGCGACCTGTAAAGAAGCACAATGAGGATCACGCCCACGTAGGGAAGCCACACTTTGAATGCTTTTGTATATCGCTCGCGGTTCGTCATTGACTCATCGCGCAGGGATAGGAGAAGGATGAATGGGCGTATGAATTCCAAAAGGAAGAAATACTCGAACATCAAAAGGTTCAGCGCGGAGAATATCATCGCAGGGATGGTCTTGCCGCGAAGCATCAGGTGCCAGGAGAACAATAAAAAAAATAATACGATAAAGAAATGCGAGTAGACGTAACTGACCCACTGCTGGTTGAAACCGGGATACAGCAACACGAATAATGACAGGAAAAATGCAATATCCTTTCGACGGGGAAACAGCCTTGCCATCACCAGCCAGAATACGAAGACCCCTGCCCAGCGCCAGAACATGGCGAACAACTGCCAGTAGGCGGGATTCTGGGGGATGATGAACCCGGTCAATTGATAGAGCAACGCCCAAACGGGGCGTGAATCGGAGAAGTATCTTGTAGTCGCTTCGGGACCCAACTGGTAGCGGATCCACGAAATGGGCTGGTCGTCCCAATAGAAACCAAGCCGCCAGAAGGAAAGTCCATAGGCGAGGAAGGTCACGGCGAGCAATGCAAAGGGAATTGCAAACGGGTGTGATGCGAGGGCGTTGATTCTCTTCCGCATATTTTTCATGGATGTGTATATCTTATCCCGAAACCTCTGATTTGGTAATTCCCTTGTTCCGCGATGGGCGGTCGAACCAGTAGATGACACCACCGACAAGACTTCCCGCAAGATTCAAAGCGAAGACGGTCAGGGAGAAGGCGACCGCGTCCGCGGAGGTGATGTCCCACGAGGATGCAAAAATGACGAATACGCTCTCGCGAATACCGATGCCATTGACCGACAACGGCAGGAGGATCGCAAGATATAGCAACGGGACAAAGAGAAGGAGGTCCGTGAACCTGACGTTCAGTTGGATGGCAGAGGCGATCAGACGAAATGAAAACACATCCAGAAACTGGATGAGGAACGAGATGAGGAATACGCCTGCCAGGGCGCCGGGATGATTTACCTTGAAGCGGAAGCTATGCACCCAATCTTTCAGGCGCAATCTTTCTGCAAGAGGGAAACGCGCTACCAAATTTTCCGCCCACCTTCCAAAGGCGGGCAGGGTCGAGACGGCTGTGATGCCGGTCAATGCGAGAAAGACACCACCCAGCAACAACCAGAAGGACCAATCCGAGGCGAGGTCAAACCGATTCGAAAGCACGAGCAAACCCAAAGTCACGAGTGAAGCGTAACTGAGGACACGTTCATAGAAAATGGTGGCAGCAACAATTTCCACTTTGCCAGTGTCGCGCCCACCCGCGTACAGCCTAAAGGCATCCCCGCCCAGACTGCCGGGCAGGAAGTTGTTGAGGAACAAGCCGGTCAGTATCCATCGAAGCAAAGTCCAGAAACCCTGTTGGATATCCCATGCTTTGAGAAGGTATTTCCAGCGCACAGCCTGTAGCGATACGCCGCCCAGGTAGAGGAGAAAAAACGCCAGCAGGTAAAGCGGCTTGATGCGGCTGAACGCGAGCGCGATCTCTGTGAACGCCGATAGTTTTGTGAGATACCCCAAAAGCAACCCGCTGACTGCCAGCCTTAGAATAAGTTTGACAGCGGGTTGCTTGAGGAATTCCCAAATCCGGGTCAGGGACGATCCTTTGTCCATTCGAGATCAGTTTCCCGGACGCAACCGAAAGACAAACCCCTCACGCGCCTCGTAGAGAAGTTCAAAACGGGGATGGTTTGCAAACGCCATATTGCCCTGTGGATGTAAATGGACAACCCAAATCTCGCGCGGAGCCCCTTCATGTGATTTTAGAATGTTTTCGATCACCTTCGTTGTCAGCGCCTCGTTAAAAGGGTTCGAGAAGAATAACAGGTTGGCGTCAGGGGGAATCTGGTATTGTGAAGCGTCCATGTGGATGATCTCGAAGTCGGTTTTACTTTTTGATTTTCCCCTGAATATCTCGAGGTTCCTGCGGTTGACTTCCACCAGTTCAATCGAAAATTCCACGCCAATGACCTTGCGAAAGCCCAGTTCCGCCGCCATGAACAGCGCCTTGCCTTTGCCGCTCCCGAAATCCACGAAACAACTGTCGGACGGGTCGAGACCAACACGGGAAAACATTTTTTGGAAGACGTATGCATTGGTCCCCTCGTAGTAATTCCCGACCGCCTTGTTCTGCGAATCGATCTCCAGGTTTTCGAGCTGTGCTGTATTGATCGTGTCGATCTGATAGCGGCGGTCGAACATCAGATCAGACAGGATATATCGCAAGGTGGTAATGGGACCGACCTTGAAAATATTCCTGAAGACCCGTGCAAAATTATTGGCATTGAACAATCGCATTATTGAACCCATTACTCTATATCCTTACGCTTCCGTGTCATATAAAAAATCGGATCGCCGGGGAGAGAAAGCCGGTCACCACAAAGGAGGGCAGGCGGGATATGACCCGCTTCGCCCATGAAATCCGATCAAAGAGGCGTGGCGTCGGATGGGACAAACGCCCCGGGACGAAATAACGGCAGGGTTCGATCACCTCGGTCCCCCACCCGCGCTTGAAGTGGTTCAGCCCATGATGGTCCCTGGCGGCCTCGCCCATGTTGAACCAGATGTATCCTTCCTCGGCGGCATCCTGGATTATTTTCCATAGGAGGAAATGGGTTGGATGATAAGCGCTATCAGGTCGAACCGCCGACCAGCCATAATATACTTCATTGTGCGTCCAGAAGGTGAACATCGCCCCGGCATACGTGCCATTGATCTTTGCCAGATAGACCCTGGCGGCTCCTTCAGGAAATTGGTCGAATATGTTTCGGAAAAGTTTCTTTGGATGCGGGATGAAACCATGTTTGCCCGCATAGATGCTTACATACAATTTGTGGAATTGATCCAGGTGACTCCCGTTGGCATCAACAATGAAATCCATTTCCTGCAAGACATCGGATTTGCGTAATATCCGTTTGTGATCGCGGCTGAATGAATTGAAAACCGCGTCAAGTCCCTTCTCGAGCGATAGACGGTGTGTATAATCCAGGTTTTCCATAAAAGGTAGGGATGTATCTCCCTTCACTGGCAGGGAAGTTGGGGTCAGTATCTCCGTATATTGCACATCCGCTGTTTTGCTTTTGATTGCATCCAATATCGCGCGCAGGGCTTCGAGGGTATCGAACAGGGGTCCGCAATAGGTGGGGAACGGATTGGTCACATAATGCGCGCCGCCAAGGACAGGCTTGGACCCAAACAGCGGACAAATCCCAACAACTCTATCACCGTCCAACGCCACCAGATGCTCGATCTGCATACCGTATGTGTCGCGCAAAACAGTCCCCCAGGCAAGGTCATGCCCGAAACGCGCGTCCGGTTGCCCGTCAACGTAGGATACGTAGCGGTCATACAGGGACTCATCCATAGTGACAACTTGGATCATCAACCCTCACACGATTCCCCGAATCAAATGCGGACCGAGAGCCCGCACCACGAACGACGGAAGCAGTTTCCAGACCTGAATGGCGAGTTGAAATTTCGCGCTCCTCTGATTTAATTCAGGGATGTGTCCGCCTTTGGGAAGGTAATACCAATAGGCAAGGGGCGCCTTGCGCGGTCTCCATTTCATCTTATACGTTTCATTACCCGAGCCGTTCAAACTGCGTCCCATATCGCAGACTTTGATTCCCTTGCTGCAATAATGCTCGAGCATGGACCAGTACAGGAACTCACCCGCATAATCTGAACGAAAGTCCCTCAAGATGTTGGCATGCAGATTCGTGACTGTCCCATCTTGATAAATCAAAACTGCCGCGCCGGACAGGGAACCTCTCGCATCTCTGACGACAACCAACTCCAACTTGTCACCGAGAAGTGTGCCCATCATTTGCAAATATTTCTTTGAATGGTAGGGCGAACCCAACTCATGCATACTGCCCGCCAGCGCTTCGTAGGCATCATCCAATAGTTCGAGATGACCGAACTGGATCTGGAACCCTTTACGCAACGACTGCCGCGTATGCTTGCGATGTTGCGAGCCGAACCTGCCCCACAACTCTTCAGCATTCGATGGCAGGTCAACGAAATAAGTTGAATAAATTGGGTTCTGGATCCATGGAACAGGTGGTGCATTGTTATCATCCAGAAATCGAAGCACGCAGTATTCAACACCCAACCTAGTGGATAATTTGCGCGCCTCGTCCAGCAAAGTGTCGCGCGCTGCGAGGGATTTATAGGAAAAGCCGCCATAACTGCCAAATGGTGATGTGGCAAGATAATTCCCAAAAACAGGATGACGGATATGAGAGAGGACAAGAATCCCCATTACTACAACATTTTGCAAAGCCTCGAAGCGATGGACTTCATATCCATAAGTTTGATGAACAAGTTTGGACCAGGGATCGAGCGCGGTAAATGTGGCTGATGACGAAAGCGCGTCATCCCAGGCGGCGGGTTGATCCCATTCCAGTTTACGGACTCGTATCTCAGGCATTCGACGTCCCTTGCGACGCAAGCATTTCGTCGAGATATGTACCAAGCGGGGAAACAGGGAAATGTTCCAGCAGGGATTTGAGGAATCCAGACTTATCGCGTAGAAAAGGCAAAAGATGTGGATTCCGTATCAGGTCACGCGTGAGGCGGGCAGACGAAGGCGGTTTCACCAATTCATAGGGATGCAATATGATGGAGGGACTCCGTCCGCGTTTCAAGTCCTGTTCGATGATCCTGAGGATTTGTTTGCTCATCAATCCGATGCTAAAGCTTGAGCCATAGGGAAACTCGCCATTCAAAAGAAGTTTGAGGGTGAAATCGCGCGGCGCAGTGTACTGTCCGTTCTGGCGTGGGCTGGTGGTGCTGACGGGGATTTCCCATATCTTTCCTTTTTGCATCAACAAGCCCGCGGGCGCGTAGATCGAAGAACTATATGCGAAGCCCTTGTCTTCGAGAAGCTGATATGCCGCCTCGCTGATGCCGACCATCGGCGCACGATAGCCGCGGACATTGTATTGTTTGAGCCAATGCAAGGAGGCGAGAATGTCCCGCTCGAGTTCGTTCGTGTTTTTCAACGGGCGATGGATGTGACAATGCAGACCGAGTTCGTGCCCTGCGGAAACGATCTTTTGCGGCACTTCGGGATACCAGCCTGCAATTTCACCAACAAGATAAATGCTTGCCTTCGCAGTCCCCAAAAGATCAAGGATGGGGTCAATGGCGCGTAACGTAAAACCGTTGTCGAGGTCGCGGCGTTCGTCGGTGTCGGTCATACTGTCGTAATGACGGAAGAGGGCAAACCAGGGTTCGTAATCTATGCTTAAGAGTACACGGGGGCTTGTAGGCATCGGGCGTAATTATAAACGGGGAAATCTTGCACGGGTCGCCCGCAAAAAATATTGGGTGGTCTCCCGTATTCAGGAAAACCACCCAATTACATAACGATCGAACTAATAAACTATTTGACTATCCACGTGCCTGTCTCACCTTTGAGCGCGCGCCCGATGTTCTCGGGATTGGTAATGAGTGCCTGTGTACCGCCATTCTCAAGGAACCAGATGATCGCCTGTATCTTCGGAGCCATCGAACCTTTGGCAAAATGGGTGCCTTCAGCAAGATAAGCTTTCGCTTCATCGACCGTTATTCTATCGAGCCATTTCTGGTCGGGCTTGCCAAAGTTGATGGCAACCTTTTCAACCGCTGTCGCAATCAGGAACAACTCCGCGCCGATCTCCTGCGCGAGCAGGGACGATGCGAAATCCTTGTCGATGACCGCGGCAGTGCCTTCGAATTCGCCATTTCCCTTATCGATCACGGGGATTCCGCCGCCACCCACTGTGATGACGGTCACGCCCGCGTTGAGCAGTACTTTGACCGCATCCAGTTCTAGGATCTTATTCGGCAGCGGAGACGGGACGACTCTTCTCCAGCCTCTGCCTGCATCCTCGACGACAGACCATCCCATCTCTGATTCACGTCTCTGCGCCTCGGCTTCATCCATGAACGAACCGATCGGCTTGGACGGTTTCTGGAACGCGGCATCCTTCTGGTCAACCAACACCTGCGTGACAATGGTCGCCGCGCCCTTATTAATCCCGCGTTTATGATATTCGTTCTGCAAAGCCTGCTGGAATTCGTACCCGATCGCGCCTTGCGAATCCGCGCCACAGACATCCAGCGGAATCTCGTGCATGCCTTCTGTTTTTGCGGCAATCTCGGAACGGCGAAGAATATAGCCCACTTGCGGTCCGTTACCGTGACCAATTGCCAGATCCCAACCCTCTTCGATCATATCTGCAATATGATGGGCTGTTTCGCGCAAGGCTTCCATCTGGCTTTCGATAGTGACCTTTTTATCGTCCTTGATGATCGAATTGCCACCGACCGCGATGACAGCTAGTTTACTCATAAATATATCTCCTGGATATTTGGGATTGCTTCGCTCTCACTCGCAATGACAAATCAACTCATCGTCAACGCCATCACGGCTTTTTGCGCGTGCAGGCGATTCTCGGCTTCATCGAACACAACCGAATTCGGACCATCCAGCACCGCGCTGGTCACCTCAACATCACGGTCGGCGGGAAGCGGGTGCATATAGATGGTGTCTTTGTGCGCGACCTTGAGTTTGGCATCATCCATGATCCAGTCCTTGTAGGAGTCCTGGAGTTTCTTGCCTTCGGTTTTGTCATTCGTTGTCAACAACGGACCCCAGGACTTGGCGTAGATCACATCCGCGTCCTTGCAGGCTTCGGTCATGCCGTCCTTGCTATCAATGATCTCGAAGGAAGTACCAGCGATCTTTGCCTGTTCTTTTGCCTGTTCGACAATATCAGGCATGAGTTGGAACTCGGGCGGGTAGGCAAGGGTCACGTCCATGCCGAAGCGCGGCATTTGAAGGATCAGGGATTGAGGAACAGAGACCGGCTTGAGATACGAAGCGGCGTATGCCCACGACACGACGATCTTCTTCTTGCGGAGGTCGCGTCCCTTTTTCTCCATGATGGTCATCAGGTCAGCCAGGCATTGGAAGGGATGATAAATATCGCACTGCATATTGAGGACGGGCGCCCGGCTGTTCTTTGCAACATCGTTCAGGTACTTGTTGCCGTCGCCAAAGTCACAGTGACGGATGGCGATGCCGTCGAAGTAGCGTCCAAAGATCTCGCCGATCTCAACCGGTGTGTCACCGTGTGAGATCTGGGTGGTATTCGAGTCGATGAAAGCGCCGTGCCCGCCCAGTTGGGCAATGCCTGCTTCGAACGAGCCGCGCGTGCGGGTGGATGAGAAGAAGAACAACATCGCCAGCACTTTATCGCGCAGATATGGATGCGGTTCGCCCAGCGCGCGCTTGCGCTTGAGGTCCCAGGCCACATCTAATACAGTTTCGACTTCCTCCTTGGTGAAATCAAGATCACCAATAAAGTCGCGTCCACGAAAGTTTGTTTGCATAATTATTTAGTCTCCTTGTTATTTCATATGGTGGTTGAGTAGGGCGAAGCCCGTATCGAAACCACATACATGCAATTTATTGTTTATTTGTTGCTAATGGTTTCGATACGCCCTCGCAACGAATGCTCGGGCTACTCAACCACCAGATTATTCTTGTTACGTAGACACCCTCAACACCTCCCCATCGACAAACTTGCCATCTTCATAAAACAAGCGGATGCCTTCGCAAGGCTCGAAGTGTGAGCCCCAGGCAAAATGGTCTGCATCAGGCAAGCAGGCAACCGCTCCCATCTCAGCCACGCCGCCGTGATTGACGATGAGCGCGGCACGTCCATTGACAAGGTAGTTGGCAAGACTGGTGTAAACCGCAACAAGTTGAGCGGCATATTTCGCGGCGGCTCCGCCCTTATGGACAACTTCCGCATACCCTGCAAGGGACAGGGGCCAGGGCGCTTCGCGTTCAATTTCACTTCCGTATGTGCTCATCAACTCATTCTGCTCGTCCACGGCGAAGCCCATGGCGATGGCGGTCTCAAAAGAGCGGGGGAGTGTGGATGTAATCACACGGTCAAAAGGACCGAGGTTCTGTCCCACGAGACGCGCGAGGGTCACACCCAATTGGTTCAAGTGATCACCAGATTTCGAGCGAATGGAATGTCGGCGTATTTCGATGGTTTTCATAAAGTCGCCTTATGTCATTGCGAGGAGCCGCTGGTTGAGTAGCCTTGAGCGTTCGTTGCGAAAGGGAGGCGTATCGAAACCAAGGCGACAAAGCAATCCCCAATGGGACGGAGATTGCTTACCCTAACGGGCACACAGTGTCGGGCAAATGCGTTCCTCGCGATGACAAATGGTTTTGGAGGGTAGCAACTTCCAATTAAGTAAGAAGGAGGCGGGAGGCTATTCCATCGCGCCGAGCACCAGCGCCAGCAGTGTCATGCGCATTACAACACCGTTGAAGGCTTCCTGCCAGTAACGTGACCATTTGGTGATATCCACATCAACAGGGATTTCATCCATGCGCGGCAGGGAGTGGAGCAGGATGGCGTCGGATTTGGCTTTCTTTTCAAGCAGTTCGCGCGTGATCTTGTAGTTCGCAGGCGTGAGGTCGAGTTCGCCTGTGCGCTCATCGCGCGATTTGGTGTAATCGGGTTGCACAACGGGTTCGACCAGGATCACATCCGCATCGGCAATCGCCTTTTCAACGTGATCGGCTTCCTTGAAGTCCACACTGTACTGCTTGAGTTCCTTCTTGAAGTCATCGGTGAGACCCATCTCGGGCGGGGCAACGAAGGTGATCGGGCAATCGAACTGGCTCAAGGCATAACCGAGCGAGTGCATCGTCCGCATGCGCATGTCGCCAACCGCCAGCCACTTCAACCCGTCTATGCGACCCTTCTCGCGCAACACAGTGTACAGGTCGGTCAGGATTTGCGTGGGGTGCTCGCCCCAGCCATCGCCGCCGTTGATGATCGGCACGCTTGCCCACTTTGCGGCTTCATGCGGCGCGCCCTGTTGAAAATGACGCATCACGATCACATCGCCGTAAAACTCCAGCATCTTCACCGTATCCTTGATGGACTCCTGATAGAAGTCGCCCGCGCGCGTCATCTTGGCATCAGAAAAACCTGTCACATGACCGCCAAGCCGATGCATGGCGGCTTCATGCGCCAGACGCGTGCGCGTCGAGGGTTGATAGAAAGCCGTTACCAGAGTCTTCTCTTTGAGCAGGTCCACGTTCTTTCTAGACCTGGCGATTGGCTCCATTTTCTGAGCCACATCGAAGACGTGGAAGAACTCGTTGCGCTCAAACTCCTTGAGCGACAGAATGTCACGACCGGCAAAACTACGCATACGAACCTCCTTGTTGAATTGTGGGAATGATTTTGACGACTACAAAGTCTCCTCTGCTCCAATGTTTCCTTCTTCGACGGTTCTTTCTCAATCGATGATTGAATCTCGTCATAAAGGCATTATTTCAATCTAACTTTTCGCTTAGCACCTTTGGTAAAAACGCATAGAACTCAGTTGCCGCGACTACGTCGTCGAGGCGCACGTTTTCATCGCCTGTGTGTGCGGTCTTTTCGTCACCAGGACCGAAGCCAATGGAGGGGACACCAGCCTTGCCCGCCCAATAAGTGCCGTTTGTCGAGAAGTCCCATGTGCCCAGTGCCCGTTCCTCGCCCCACAGCGACTCGATCGCGCTCTGCCCGGCAAGCGTCAACAGGTGCATATCATCCAACAGCCAGGCCGGATAGAATTTCGATACTGGAAAGACGAATCCCGTATAGGACGGCTCATCATAGAACAGTTCTTCGACAGTGATCTCCTCCTTAAGATAATCGGGGATCAGCCCCTTGATCTGTGCAATCACATGATCGCGCGGCTCGTTCGAGGTGATGCGGCGGTCGAGAAATATCGTGAATTGATCGGGCACCGCGTTGAGCGAAGCCGTACGCACCCTGACATCGGTCACTGCGACTGAGGGACGTCCCTGCACCGGATGTGAACCCATGCCGAGGCGGAACCGGCGGTCCAGTTCGCGGATCTGCGTGATGACCGACATCATTTTGTACACAGCATTGTCGCCCAGATAGTGTGACGCGGCGTGCGCCGACCGACCGGAGGCGGTGATCTTCAACTCGATGCGCCCCTTGTGCCCGCGATAGACCCGCATCTTGGTCGGTTCGCCGATGACCACGAAATCAGGTTTCACCTGGGGGTCGGCTTCGACAAAGGCATTGGGTGCAATACCGTCACACCACTCTTCCATGTTGCCGAAGTAATAGGCGGTGTAGCCGTCGAGCAAGCCCAGGTCGCGGGCGATCGCCATGCCATAGATCATGCCGGGCGTAGAGCCTTTTTCATCACAGGCGCCGCGCGCATACAGGACTCCGTTCTCCACCTTGCCTTTGAACGGATCCCACTCCCATTCTTTGGGATCGCCAACACCTACAGTGTCAATGTGCGAGTCGAAGACGATTACTCTGGGTCCGTCGCCGATGCGACCGATGGTATTACCCATCTTGTCAAAACGCACCTCGTCAAAGCCAAGTTTTTGCATCTCTGCCTGGATGCGCTCACCGACATCTTTCAACTGCCCATCCATGCTGGGGATGGCGACGATCTCGCGCATGAAGTCGATAATGTTTTCTCGGTTCTTTTCCACGCGAGACTTAATTTCTTTCACAGTATCTAACATTTAACTCCTTATTAATGAACGTTACAGGTTTGCACGTTCGACAGTTCAAAATTTCCAACGTGTCGCGTTCACACAGGTTTAAGAATTACTGATCCGGCGCACCACATGGAAGTTGAAATAGCCGGGGATGAAATAACTCACCGTATTATCCACGACCTTGCCGCCATCGGCATACAGTTGCGAGACGAACTGCAATAACACGTCGCCGCGTTGGATCTCAAGCGCCTTGGCAACTTCGGCAGTGGCGTTGGTGGCGCTGATCGCAGCGCGGGAAACGGTCAAAGTATCGCCGCGCTCAAGCATAAAGTCCAGGACGGAACCGCTGAACTGTTCTGGTAGTTCATCTGGATCGAGCAAGCTGGCAGGCAGTGTATCCACCAAATATGCAACGGGTCGTCCATCGGCGCACATCACGCGTCGGACAAGGGTGAGACGGGTTCCTTCCGAGACAGTCAAATTCTTCGCTGTTTCATCATCCGCATTCACCTGCTCGATGTATAATTCACTAATTGTGATCGCCAAATTCAAACGGCGTGCCATCGTATCGAGGCTTTCCAAAACTTCAAGTCCCGCGTCAATGACCGGCACTTTACCAACAACATACGTGCCTGAACCTTGACGGCGGCGGATAAGTCCCTGCGTTTCGAACGTACGCATCGCTTCGCGCAACGTGGCTCGTGAGACACCCATCTGCTTCGCAAGTTGCGGTTCTGCCGTCATGCGCTGACCCGCGGGTGTGTTCGCGATCAATTCGGCAAGATCAGCTTGCAAACGTTGAAAAGGAAAATTAGCCATTATTCCTCCAGCACAGGAATGAATTTGAATTGGGTCACATCCACAAGACCCTTATCAGAAATGCGCAACTCGGGGATCACCACGAGCGCGAGCAGAGACAACTGCATATTCGGGTTATTGAGTTTACACCCGCATGCCTTGAAACCCTTCAAAATGGATTCAGCTTTCTTCGCGACAACATCCGCTTTTTGTTTCGACATCAAGCCCGCGATCTTTAACTCAACCTTGCCTATGACCTTTCCATCCTTGACCACAACCTGACCGCCCCCGATTCGCGCCAGGCTGTTAGCGGCGGCAGCCATCGACACATCATCCGTGCCGACAACGATCATGTGATGCGAGTCGTGTGCAATCGTGGACGCGATGGCACACTTCGCCGTAAAGCCGAATCCGCTGACGAGTCCCATTGTCACACCGCCAGTGCCTTTATGACGTTCAACGAGCGCGATCTTGGCGATGTCGCTTTTTATGTCGGCTTGGATTTCATCGTTCACAGGTTTAAGGTTGAAGGTCAAATGTTTTGTCGGCGCCTGATTCTCTATTACACCAATCACATTCGCTTTGACCATGCCCTCACCCCTAACCCCTCTCCCATGGGGAGAGGGGGACTCTAGGCGAAAATCATCTGTTTTCAATTTCCTTTTCAAGTGAACCGAATTCGTCACCCAGGATGGATAACCAAACCTGGGTAAACCGACCTTCCACTTTCCACTCTCAGCGATCACCTGTCCTTTTGCAAGGACCATATCGGCTTTAAATTTCTTCAAGTCTTTGACCAGCACCACATCCGCCCAGCGACCGGGGGCGATCATACCCATTTCCTTGCTCACGCCAAAATGTTCGGCGGTATTGATCGTCATCATCTGGATGGCGGTCATCGGTTCGAGACCCTGTTCAATGGCATGGCGCAGGACGCGGTCCATGTGACCATCATGTGATATGGTCTGGGCGTGCGAATCGTCGGTGACGAGAATAAAGCGGCGCGAATCCAG
>DATDAG010000330.1:0-2549 GCA_036525495.1 Anaerolineales bacterium | reverse complement strand
GGTAGCCTTTTAGGCTAGCCGTGTGGACTTATATAGGTCATGAATCAGTGGATTTTAAATTGCGTTCCACAAGGCTCATATCCATGAGATCCGAAGTTCATTTTTTTCCAACAGGATCATGGATCTCACGGATTGCCCATTACACGAACCATGAGATCCGAAGTTAGTCGAACAAGAAATAGAAGCCGTACTGTAGACCACACGGTTTTCTTCCGCTTAGCGAGTGTACAGATTTGGTGAAGATTAGCTTGTTTTCAGTCAGATTTATCGTAATTGATTTTGGGTGGCCATCGTATCACCTTTGGCCAATCATTTTCACCTTCAAGCAGCGTGATCACAGATGAGTCGATCACAAGGTCTGCCGACTTCTCCGGTTTGTAGGCTGCATGATAACGCTCTTCCAATGGTATCCAGGCGTCGATCTCAGCTTGAGGAGTATCCCCTCGACTCAAGAGCCGGGAAACTCTAATCTCCTGCGGACAGGAAAACCAGATGCGCAGATCATAGTAATCTGCCAATTCATTTCGGAGTGAATATACCCCGTCGATAATTGTGACACCATCCGGCTCTATTTCCACCCATTCATTCAAACTGTCATTCACCCAATCATAGTATTGAAACCGAGCTGTTTTCCCGACACGTAGTGGAGATAATACTTCGTCTCGTAGTCGTTCCCAGTTCAGGTCGTATCCGATTGGCATATCTTCGATGGTCCCCTGCCAACATTCAGCAACAGGACGATAAATAAGGTCCGTGAGAACAATCGAAGCAGGTGTTACGTTTTTTCTGATACGCTCCACAAACCACTTGATAAAAGTGGTTTTGCCAGCGCCAGCGTCGCTATCGATCGCCGCAAGAACTTGTACGCTCTGCTGAAGCTAATTTGGTTATGTATTGGATAACATCATGAATTAGCTGGTTGTGCATTGAGATTCATCCTACTCTTGAACAGCATTTTCCAGGATTGAGAAACGCTGATTTTCACAATCAATTTCTGCTTGCACACCATAAGGAAGAACGAACATCGGATCAGTGTGTCCAAAGTCCATGTTTGTGATGATGGGCAAGTCTTCCAAGCCCTCCTCGTCACGGACCACCTGGAGGATGACTTGGTCGTATTCTTCAAATCTCTCAACGGGAAAATCGCCGCCCGGCCGACCAAACAAGATTCCCGACAAGCGATTCAAGACACCCACTGCTGCAAAAGCCCTCAGCACATACTTCACATTTGTGGGAGACGGCGCTTCTTCGGACGTTTCCAAAAAGATGATGGCATCCTGCCACATTTCAGGAGTGGGCCAAAGTTTCGTACCGCGCAGCCAATCAAACACCTCGATGCACCCTCCAAGCAGATATCCTCGATGCACGCCGGTTCCTTGTAGATATTTCCAGCCGGTGCAGGGATTGAGAGCTCGCTTCTTTTCCTGATTGGCGGGTTCGCCCCATTCCAGACGTTCAACAGTCCAACCCTCGGTGTTGGGTTCGATCACTCCTATCACATCGGTCTGGAACAAAGTTTTCCGAACGGAGTTTATCATATAGGGGAATAAGCCACCATTTTCGGCAAACCCTGCCATGATCGTCGGTCCATAGAACGAAACCAGTCCAGCCTTGAAGCACAGCATGTGGCTGATCGTTGCATCTGAATATCCAATAAATACCTTTGGGTTGTTGCGGATGACATCCAAATCAATGTAAGGCAGCAAACGGATCGAGTCATCGCCGCCGATTGTAGTTATGATCCCTTTGATGGATGGGTCGCCAAATGCCTGCATCAAGCCATCCGCACGCGCCCTCGGATTCCGCGCCAGCCAGGCGGCATCTTTCAGCGTATGCGGCATCTCGACGACAGATAAACCAAACTCGATTTCCAATTGTTGAACGCCGGCTTGATAACGATGAGGAAAAACCGATGGGCCTCCCCAGGATGGGGAAACGGTAGCAACTTTGTCTCCAGGTTTGAGGCGAGGTGGCTTGATCATAACAACCTCCTATACATACCAGTGATAGATGCTCGTCGGTCGAAGAACGCCTGGTTCGACCTCAACATTTTTTATAACCACCCGTTCGGCTCCCAGAGATTCAATAGTTCTAACTGAGGGGAGATTGTCGGGTGCGCAGGTGAACACCACCGGTAGAATTTCCAGACGCTGGATGAGCGATATCAACAGGCGGCAGCTCCGGGCGGCGTAACGATGACCACGGTACGGTTCGTCAACTTCATAGCCGATATGCCCGCCAAATGTGTTCAGCGTCTTGGTCAGCCCAACCCGCAATCTGATCTTGCCTATTATGTCCCGGGTAGTAGCATTGATCATGGCAAATTTATATTCGGGCACATATCCTTTTTCAGGGTTGTAAGGGCAGGTTTCTTCCAATACCAGTTCGAGTTCAGCGTCAATCAGTGTGCTGCCAGGATCAATGAACTCGAAATCTATAAACCTTTCCAAGTTATCCGAAAGATTCTCCATTTTCAACCACTCCACATTCTTTGAATACGCATCTTATCAGATGAGTTGATCCTAAGGTTGTAAACATCCGGCATGGTT
>DATDAG010000329.1:0-6575 GCA_036525495.1 Anaerolineales bacterium | reverse complement strand
AGTATGGGCACCGCATTTAGATGTTTCACTCCAATTTTAGAACGTTTGTAGCCGCCATCTGTGGGCGTTGAGGCATTGCATCCCCGTACATCTGGCGATTATTGACAGTATTGTAGCACGGACAGCACCCCAATTCAAGAGGACACACGGGGGATTTATCTTAAAATATCGCGATCTTTAAGGAGTTCGTAGAATTACCGTAGTCTTTCTAACCCAGCCTTCGTAGAAACTTCACCACCATTTCATTGAACTCTCTTACATTCGATTGATGCGGCACATGCCCGGCTGGGATTGTTTTTCCCTCGGCACGCGGCATGTTGTTCATCATTTTCAGGAACGACGAAGGCGCAAGAGTCTGGTCACGCTCCCCCCAAACGATAAGGGCTGGAGTGGATATCGACGGCAAGATATCTGTCAGATCTTTCATCGTGTTGGGAACGTTATACACACCAGAGGCGGTCCGCGTGTAATCCAGGGCGGTCTGCGCACGTATACGTTCCGGTAGGGCATGGACTGCTCCGCTGTTATGCCCCATACCAATGCTGGTAAAATCAACAACCATGCGAAACATCCATTCGGGTAATCCTTGCGCGATCAACCCACTCAATTTTGGATGGCGATATGTCCGCCTGAGGAGGAAGGGCAACTGCGAGAGTGAATAAAATGGATTAACGAGAATCAGGCTCCGGGTCCATGCAGAGAAGCGGCGCGCGTACTCCAACGCGATGTACCCGCCCAGAGAATGTCCGATGATTATGGCAGGTTCGGTCAAGCAAAGCGATGTTATCCAATTGAGAAAATGCTCGAAGACCCAATCAATATGATATGCGCGCGAATTGGGTTTGGGGCTGTCGCCATGGCCGAGCAGGTCAAGCGCATAAGATGTGTAACCGTTTTTTGTGAGGTCGGGGATCAGATCATCCCAGTCGTGCAACGATGCAGCTACGCCATGGATCATAATTACCGGCGAGCCGCTGCCTTGTCGGACATAATTTGCAGTTGCGGGAATTGCAAAATCATTTATCGTACTTTTCATATCGTCTTACTAACTCTCTTCTTAGAACCTTTCCGATGAAGGTGCGCGGAAAGTCATCGAGGAAGATCACAAAGCGCGGCACAAGATGACGCGGTAATCTTCGTTTGCAATATGCGATGACCGCGTTCGGCGTGGGCGCATCCTTACCTGCAATCACGAACGCGAACGGATGCCCCGCCACAGCAGTGACCGCAACCTCTTTCACCTGCGGTATTTCGTAAATGATCTCCTCCACATCGCGAGGGAAGGCGGGTTTTTTGACCTTGGTTGGATACCACATATCCGCCTTGCGCGCGATGATGCGGATGTATCCTTCCTGATCGGCTTGCGCAATATCGCCGGTGAGGAGCCAGGATCCTCTTGAGCCTGCCGCAATTCCATCCCTGGCAAGCGTTGCTTTCGTTGCTTTCGTTGCCTTCGGATCTTTCCAGTACCCCATCATCACCTGTGGACCGCGTATCGCAAGCTCGCCGATCTGCCCTTGTTTAACTTCTTTTCTGTGATTCGTGAGGTCAACTATTTTCGACTCGGTGGATGGAAGCGGGATGCCGATTGTCCCAACTTTGCGTTTGTCACCCAATGGATTCGCATGGGTCACTGGTGATGCTTCGGTAAGCCCGTAGCCTTCCACCAAACGGCCTTTGGTCAATTTCTCGAACGATTCCTGCACTTCCACGGGCAATGGAGCAGAACCGCTGATGCACGCCTTGATCGAACGTATCCCATATTTACGCACACCACGGAAGTTATTGATCGCCAAATACATGCTCGGCGAACCGGGGAAGATCGTCGGCTTGTATTTTTTGATAGTCTTCAATACGTTGATGGTTTGGAATTGTGTCTTCAATATCATCGCCGCCCCAATGGAAACAGGGACGTTCATCGCGGCGGTCAACCCGTAACTGTGGAAGATCGGAACAACACACAAGAACCTCTCCCTCCCCTCCACAGCTTCGGGAAGCCAATGCCGTGTTTGCAATGCGTTTGCCACAAGATTGCGATGCGAAAGCATCACGCCTTTCGATTGCGAGGTTGTACCACCTGTGTATTGGATCACAGCGAGATCGTCAGGGGTCACATCAACGGTCGGTGATTTGTTGCTGTTCCCAGCCAGCAAATCCCACCAGCGAAGCCCGTTCTGAAATCCATAGCCGCGATTACGCCATTTCGAGATCCAATATTTCGGGAGCGACAGATAACGCGCGGGGTCGGTCAATACCACGTGCGGCACGCCACAGCCATCCTGGATCTGTTTCGCCAGCCCAGCCCACATCGAGAGCGTCACCAGCACACTCGCATCCGAATCCTTTACCTGCCTCAACACTTCATCAGGCTCGATCACCGGCGGCACGAACACCGCTGTCGCGCCAGCCTTCATCGTCCCATAAAAACCGATCACCATCTGTGGTATGTTTGGCAACAACAACACAACCCGCGCGCCTTTCCCCACACCGAGCGAGATCAGCGCGTTCGCGAACCGGTTCGCCTCATGGTTCAACCTTCGATACGAAAGTTTACTTCCTTCAAAATAGATCGCCGTCCGCAACGGGAAGCGCCGCACCGCCGAACGCAACAAATGATGCAAAGGGATGTTCGGCACGCTTACCGTATAAGGCACACCCACTTCATAATGCTCCAGCCACGGGCGTTCCTTACGCAGGGCATCACGTCCGCTCTTTTTCTTTTGGGGACTGATGGTCGACTCCCGCCACGAGCGTTGACCCTCACCTGAGAGGAACCTTTCCATGGACCTGTCCACCGCCTCCCGCCGCTCCAGCATGACCATGTGGCCCGACACCCTTATATCAACATCCTCCGCCCCTGGAATGGACTCTGCCACCTTCTCGAATAACGGTCGCGCGAACACAATATCCCGGTGCCCGCGAATGACAAGTGTCGGCACCTTAAGTTCGGAAAACTTCCCCCAGCCTTTCCAGTCGGACATATTCACATCATAAAACTTCTTGAGCGCGTGCGGCGGCGCATGGAGCCACGAACGCGTCAACGGACCCATCAACCGTAACAACCACAACGGCAAACGTAAAGCGAGCCTCAGGATCGGCTGTAGCTTGAATTCGCCTGCCGTCGCGATCAGGATCAACCGATCGATTCGATCAGGGTGTTTCAATGCATAATCAGTGACAATCGCGCCGCCGAAGGAATGTCCCACCAGTACGATCTTTCCTTTAACTTTAAGTAAGGTGAACGCTGTTTCCAGGTCTTTGATTATCTGCGGCATATCGTAGCCGCTCCCCGGCCTGTCTGAGAGACCGTGCCCTCGCAAATCCATGGCAATGACGCGGTTCTCCACCGCGAATTTTTGCATCTGGTAATGCCATTGCTCCGCTTTGCCGCCAAATCCATGGACAAAAACAAACGTCCGCTGGGGATGATCCGGCGAAATATCGATCGCCGATAGCCTCACGAGCGGATTTGTCGAGACTCGCACCTCATGACGGTAAAGGTCAAGGTCTATGTCCATGCACGGAGTTTACATGAGGGAGGCAAGGATGTCAATTTCGCGATAAAACCCTGCGTCTGAAAATGCAGACGCAGGGCAGAATGTATCCACGGAGGAGAAAGCCAAGGTGGGTACAATTCCTAAAGACTGGTTTTATATTCTTCCTAATAGTCCTTTTCGCCCGAGCGATAGATCAGCAATGCATATTCCCGCATGCTGACATTGTTCTTTTCTCCAAGATGGTAGGCAGTGAGAGCTCCGCTTGAACTGATTGCGATTGTATTGATGGTCTTTTCTCCAAGGCGATAGGTTGTCATCGCATCACTGATATTCACTGGAACTGCAAAAACCTTTTTTTCACCCCTGAGAAATTCAGCATACGCATTCTGGTTTCCGGTCACTGGGATTATGGCAGCTTGAGGGGAAGTGACATACGGCATGGCAATAAACACCCCAATGACGACAATCACTATCACCAAAGAAACAATGACGGATACAGGAAAATGATGCTGCTTTTGGGTTGCGGCATGAGACATGACATCCTCCTCGGATGGGGGAATTACCCCATCCATTTTCAGTGTATCAAGCGCGCGTTTCCTCAAAGTGTCTGACAGCGTTGGTTTAACATGTTTTTTGTATCCTTTTTGAATCCAAAAATTCTCTCATCCCTCATCCGGATTTTTGATATCTATCCAAACTTGAGTATCTCGTACAAATTACGGGTCTGTTCGGATGGTTCGAGCCCAATTTCCTCCAGAGATCTGACACAACGCTCATATGTATCGGCAACCTTGGGCATATCACCCTTTTCCATATGAGCACACATCAATGCGCGATAAGCCGGTTCAGGTCGTTGGCCATATGAAAGCCAGCGTTCCCCCCATTCCAGAATGTCCAGCCAGCGACATTCTTTTTCGAGCTTTGACAACAGACGTGCCATATTGTGTTCAAAACGGAAGTTTAAATAATTCCGTTCCAGTATTACCCATTCTTCATAGAAACCGGGCAACAACTCACCCTGATATACCGGAAGGACGGCGAGCAATTCGTCTGCGGTCTTGCATAGTTCCGCTTTTTTTAGAATGGCAACATCCAGCCAATATTCAGAAGACGCGTTGAAGGCAATTGAAAAATCATCGGCAAGAATGTATTCGATTTGGAGAGTATTCGGGAGCGTTTTTCGGATGCGCCACAAAGCATGGCGAAGGTTTTGCCTGGCGGTTGTTTCAGAGGAATCGGGCCACAACATCCGCGCTAATTTTTCCCGTCGGTGGGCTGTTTCATTGTTTAATGCCAGGTAGGCAAAAAGGGATTGTGCTGGGCGGCTTGAAATGTGGACTGAGGCATTCTTGTATGAGATTTCGAAGGAGCCAAGCAGGCAAATTTTTAGCATGGTCATCCTCATAATCAGTATAGCATTTTGTGATAGTCGTTACAAATCGGTTATACTGCCAAAATAATGGGAAAAAAGCTCACTCCTAAAATCATCCTTGAGGGCACGCGGTTGACGTTCAAAACCGAAATCGCATTTGAACTCAATGAGCATCGGCGCGTTGTTGGACTGCGGAAGTATCGTTATCATTCGCCACTGATCTCGGCCGAATGGTGCAGTTTCACGAACTATCCTTGGGGGCGCGGACCGATCAATTTCGAGCCGCAGGAAGAAGCGCAGGCATTGGAGACGTATGCAACATGGGCAAAGATGTTCGAGTTGCAAAGGTACTATTCGTGGATCGTGGATCGTTTTCACATCTCCACACAAGCATACCAAAAACAGGCGTACAACAAGGATTATGATTTTCGCTGGCTGGAAGAACGACTCCTTCCACTGAACTTCAGGATCGTTTTTTGCACGCGCTCGACTGAAAGTTTTGAAGCGGCACGTGAAGAGAGACTAAAAGTTTCCGGCAATCCAGCAAAATACGATGACCTGGCTCCTTTCATCCAAGAACAGGATATGATGCAGGAATTGATCTCAAAGTCTATGTTGCCAAGTTTGATGTTGGATGTTTCCAACAACAACACAAACGCGGCGGCAGACCAGGTTGCCGACTGGCTTGAACAGACCGATGGCCTGTACATGCCAGATTAGGAGAATAAAATGAATGAAGTTCCCGACAGTCTGAGAACTTGGTTTGTCATCCATTTTGTTGCGGATATGTTGACGGGCATTCCCCTGCTCCTCTTTCCAGAACTAATCATGCCATTTTTAGGCTGGACTATGATTGATCCAATTGCCACCCGCGTGGTCGGCGCGGCGTTAATGGGGATCGGGATCGAATCCTACTTGGGTAGGAATGCTGGGATTGAAGTTTTTCGGGCGATGTTGAATCTCAAGGTGATCTGGTCGAGTAGCGCCATTCTTGGCATTGGACTTGGGATATGGAAGGGCGGCGCACAGGCCGGCTGGTTGTTCCTCAGTATATTTTTCATCTTTTGGTGTGTCTGGGTCTATTATTGGAGAAGGCTTAAGACATGAACTTCGATAAACTGGTCGAGTCCATCATAAGGGAAGCGCAGGAACGAGGGGACTTTGACGATTTACCCGGCAAAGGGAAGCCAATCGATCTGACCGCATATTTCGACACACCGGAGGATGTCCGTATGGCGTATGCGGTGTTGAAGAATGCAGGGATGAACTCTCGCGAGGTGGATTTACTCAAAGAGATTGCAGAACTGAAGCAAATTTTGCCCGCACTGTTGGACGAAAAGAAGAAAGGTGAAATCCAAAAGGAGATCGAGAAGAAGCAGATCGAATTCAGTTTGATGATTGAGAGACAGAGGCGTCAGAGAAGGCAAAAGTAGGTTGGATAGAGGCAGGTGTCAGTTAAGAAAGACGCGTGCGGGTCGGATAGTAGAACTATCCGATTCCATAAATCCCTTGCTTTACAAATCATCCGCGCCCTGCTATACTTTCGTCTGTTGATTTTGACTTTCGCGGCGCAGAAGCGTCGTTTGTTTGTAAGACACTTGGAAGTACACCAAGTACGAGCAATCGCATGGTACGACACAACCTTCGCGAGCAAGTCAGCGAAGGTCTTTTTTATCCCATCACCCTGCCTCTCTCGCAATGGGCGA
>DATDAG010000328.1:0-7043 GCA_036525495.1 Anaerolineales bacterium | reverse complement strand
TCGTATGTTGCCTGCACACCGCGTCCCTTTATCGCGGAGAAATTACTGATCGTTGGCAGATCAATCTTTCGGTCGTTTGAAGCGTCTCGAATGGCACGCGCGATCAAGTGTTCTGAGTCACCTTCAATTGCCGACGCAAGCGCGAGAGCGCGACCCTCATCCCAGTCTGTTGCTGTGGAGATACCAACGACGCCGAATTTACCTTCTGTCAACGTGCCTGTCTTATCGAAGACAACAACATTGATATTCCGTGCAGCTTCGAGCGCCAATCGGTTGCGGACGAGAATGCCGTTGCGCGCGCCTATCGAGGTGGTGATGGCAACAACTAACGGAACAGCCAAACCCAATGCATGTGGACAGGCGATTACCAAAACAGTGACCACACGTTTCAAGACATCGATGTTGAAGCCAACGGCGAAGATCCATGCAGCCGCAGTGATAGCAGCAACAGATAATGCAACATAAAACAACCAACCTGCCGCTTGATCGGCAAGCAGTTGTGTTTTGGATTTCGACTTCTGTGCCTGATCGACCAGACGCATGATCCCTGCCAACGCAGTTTGATCGCCCGTGGCAGTGACGCGGATACGCAAGCTACCATCCCCATTAATCGTTCCCGCTATGACCTTTGAATCGATTCCTTTGTCAACAGGCATTGATTCACCTGTGATCATCGACTCGTTGACGCTTGACTCCCCTTCCACAACCTGCCCATCTGCGGGGACACTCGCGCCTGGGCGGACAAGGACAAGATCATCATTCCTGAGCTCACTGACCGACACCTTTCTTGTGTTTCCATCAGAAGCAACAAGTTCAGCCTCGTCTGGCATGAGTTTGGCAAGTTCTTTCAACGCGCCTGATGCCTGTCGCACACTTCGCATTTCCATCCAGTGACCAAGAAGCATGATGTCGATCAGTGTGACCAGTTCCCAGAAAAACCCTTCACCAAGGTTGAATAACTGTGCGGCAAGGCTGTAAACAAACGCAACCGAAATCGCCAACGAGATGAGGGTCATCATCCCAGGCGCGCGGATTCGTATCTCAGGGACTGCCATGTTGAGAAATGGAACCCCACCGTAGGCAAAGATCGCCAGTGAGAAGATAAAAGGAATCCACGTACTACCCGTGAACGACGGGGCAGTGTATCCCAACCAATTTTGAAGCGCAGGGCTGAAGATAAGCACGGGAATACTCAACAACAAACTTCCCCAAAAGCGGGTGCGGAACATCTGCTCGTGTCCAGTATGGTCAGTGCCGTGTCCCGCGTGTTCATCATGTCCCGCATGATCATCCTGAGCGGTGTGGCTGGAATGATCTGCATGGTCTTCATGAGTCATTTCTGCTTTGTGTTCTGCATGATCCATGTGCGTTTCATGCTCGGTGTGATCGGGCATCTTGTGTCCCGAATGTTCGTCGTGTATGGAGTGATCCATGTGTTCTTGTTGCTCATTATGAGAAGAATGTTGATCGTGATTATGATCTGATTTGGACATCGAAAGCTCCTTTCCACTTCCTTCATTCTATTGTAACTGTCGTTCAAAGAGTAGCGTGGTCTTACTTGTTTTCCATAAGCAAAATGGCTTATCATCAGATAAGCCATTTTGCGACGGAGGATACGACGATCTAGTGATGGTGGTGTTCGTGCTCATCAGTTTTGCCGATGTATTTCTCAGGATCTTTGTCAAAGGAAGCCTTGCACCCCAACGAACAGAAATAGTAGATCTGGCCCTTGTACTCGGACTTGCCCGCGGCAGTGGCGGGATCAATATCCATATGACAGACGGGATCATGTACAGTGGTAATCATCGATTTTTCTCCTTTCTTCCATTTATTATCACGCTATCCAGATGCATTTGGTGAGAGCAAAATTACTCAAGCTGCAATGAGCATTTTTGCCTGTTCAGTTCTAATTCGCACAACTGCCGCCCTGGCTGGAAACTTGTGGGAGGAGACCGCTTGCCTGTAGCTGCTGATGGGTGGCAGCATACCCTGATCCTGATGAAATTCCCGCGCCTGTCACCATACGGGCATCGGCGTCCTCGAATTCCAAATCCTGATTCGCCTTCAGATACAACGCGGTTTCAAGATTTTGTTGTGGAAACCAGAAGGCGTTGACGTATTTTGCGGCTTCAAACATTTGATCTGTACTCGCACCTTGCGAAGCCATCAATTCCAACAGTCCAAGCATTGCCATGCCGTGATTGCAATCGGGGAACAAAGTTGGGTTGTTACAGCAGGGACGAAATACTCCCGCCGCGACTTCCTCCACACGGGCTTGTTGCTCAGGGGTCAATGGGATCAAATCCATACCTGCGTAGACTTCCATGATCGGTTTGGTGGCAAGCGTCCATCCGCCCGTGGATGCGAATCGCTCAACCTGCCCGTCACTATTTTGAACCATGGCTCCTGCTGTTAGGATAGGGTTTTTATTTGCCAATCCTACCGCCCAAAAATAATTGAGCAAAAAGTGCGCGTTCTCAGCGGTGATAACGATCTGCTCGTCACTGCCCTGCTTGAGTATTTCAATTTGAGCATCGGAGAGCGGGTTGCCGGAGTTTGTGTAGATCGTGGCGAACGCTTCATAATCAATTACACCGCCTTCGATCAAGCGCGGACCAAGTTCACCATAAGAAACAGGCAGGGCATATCCATCCCTGGGATTGACCTGTTCATATAACACGGCAATGTCCTGTTGTTGTATTGAATCTACATTTTCAGTTCTTCCCCATTTCATATAACCGCTTCCCAGCCCGACCAGAAACGCAAGGGCGAAGACAATGACCACTGACGCAATCCACCTGCTCCGCTTGATTGCGGATGTATCCTCAGATGTAATAGCTGGTGTGTCTTCGTCATTTTGTTGACTCATGAATTTCTCCTGTTTTTTCTTATGCAGGGCAAGCAGTTCGATAATTTGAACTGTTTCAGTCTGGAAACTGAATTCTAATTCTCATCCATCAATTCCCTGCGAACCGCATCCAATGCTTGCAAGGCGGTTAGGTTACGCCAGAGCCAGGCACGTTCCATCCGAGCAGGATCATCGAAGAAATTTCGGGCAAAGGTCAAGTCAAGTAGAAACCACTGGGAGTAAGTATGTCCTTGATCCGGCAGGGGCTACACGGCCGCCCAAAAGTTCCACAACGGAATATCGTAGTCATAGGCGATCTGCGCGATTGTTGCATTAATCGAATGGTCGCCTTCCAGGTTATCCGCCTTGGTAGCGATAATCGGAACCACACCCGCTTCGAGCAGGCGTTCGATCACCTTGCGCATGTATTTATCGTATTCCTGCGCGGGTTTCTTGGACCACCAGGTTTCCATGCTGACAAAAACTTCAGAAGGCTTCCAAATACGCAGTTCGCAATCAAGGGGCGATTCACCCTTGTTGCAGGTTTTCGGGTCAGCGCGTAAAGGTGAAAGGACCGCGGCAGCATTGAATCCGCCTTTGACTGCCAAACTAGTGCGTGAAAATGAACCCTGATAGTACTCGATGGTGGGTTGAAGGTCCGCATATGCCCCAAGTCTAAAATCGCCGGGCTTGTCGAATGTCAAGAGAAAATAGGATGAAACGTTCTGGCAATCTCTAATGACAGAAAAGCGCCTTGGATCGTTGCCCATTGCAAGTCCCAATTCATAAACTTCGCGCATGGAATCACTTGCATTTGTTGGAATGATGGGCATTTCCATCCACGCCTTCTTTTCGAGGGGCGGCTTGAGGGTGGCTGTAGGCGGTGGAGTGGCGGCCGGGGCAGTCAGAGATGGGATAATAGTCTCTGCTGGCTGGTCAATCGTCGGCTGAGATGGAGGCGGCGTTTTGGTTATCTGAAAATTATCACTTTGATTTATTGAGCAGGCTGTAAAAAAAAACAGGGTCAGGGTTGAAACGATGATAATGGATTTGGGTTTCATTTTATTCATTATGGATTTCAGATTGATAGCTCGCAAATGCAGGGAAAACATCTATTTTTCTATAGTTACAAAGAGATCAATAATGAACGTTTACAACTGTGCCAACCGAGGCCCAATTAAATAGCCACGCTGCATCGTCGATCGTCAGGTTCACACAGCCGCGGCTCATCGGTGTGCCAAAATTGTTATGCCAGTAGGTGCCGTGTAGACCGTAATCTTCGTAGAAATACATCACATAGGGCACATCTGGAAGGTAATATCCCGGCCCGAACATGTCTTGAATCTGCACCTTGATCCATACATTGAATGTTCCTGTTACGGTTGGCGTATCAGCCAAACCGGTGGAAGTAAGAAATGAATTCATCAACGTATCGCCCTCATAAGCATATACACGCTGCTCTGAAAGATTTACATCGATCCAGCGTTCACTTTGACCTTCAGCTGAATACTGAGATTGAGTATTATTTGTTGCCAGAAATTGATCTCTGGAATCATCGGGGACGATTTCCATAATAATCGTGCCGGGTGTTTCGGTCGGTTCAGGTATGACAGCAGTCTCCTCAGTTTCACTCAAACCTGAAGAATCAGTTGGTGAAGATAACGGTGCAGTGGTTACATTGACATCTGTTGTCTGGATCGACGGTTTGGCAATTTCCACCTCCGCCCATAGAATTTCCTGTGTCGGTGCAGGCGCATTGATACCACCTGCAATGGACGCAAATACAGGGCTGGTTACAGCGAACAATGTCGCAAGAGCGACCAATAAAAACATGACTCCAGCCAACAGAGATGGAAAGAGCCGACTTTGCTTCTTTACAGCCCGTCGATGTGCCGGGGATGGTTGAGGAGGCTTTCGCTGTGTGTCAGGTTTCATCCATTGGATTATGTCAGTAAACAATCCGCAGGAAGAGCGCCAAACTGCCTGCGCAGAGATAGGCAATTTCGCCTGCTACTGCGCCGGACTCACATCAATCGTAAATTGCACATCGTCCTGATAGCCGTCTTTGGAAATGTAGACGCGCAGCCACCACTTCCCTGCATACGGGAATTGCTCACCAGCCATCAGCATGGCGCTTCCATCCGACATCGGCATGGCGGTTCCAAACCCCACGGGCTGATCATCGCCTTCCAGACCATACTCATAGGAGAATGAATCAGGCACAAATCTAACATTGCGCGAATTCATCAACGTAAAATTCAAGCCGACGGTTCCTGTCGGTCTGGCGGGGAAGGGATCGGTCTCAAGTGAAACCGTGACAAATCCATGTTTGCCCATATCCGCCATTGCCTGCCGTGATGGGTTGCGGGCAAGCTCAGCCCTTGTCGAAGATACCAGCAGGGCGATCAAACCAGCCGCCATCAGGATAAAGATGATCCATTCGTATCGTATCCGTTTGGTATTAGCCATAATTCAATTCCTTTAAATACTTTCTATATTCATCCACTTTCTCATCCAATAAAAACCACCCCCCGTCACCGCCGCCGCGATCAACTGCGCCTCGCGAAAACCGCCTGGCAGGAAAACGCTGTCGCCGCGAAATGCCTCCAGAAAGAGTCTGGAGGCGGAGGTAAGAACGACCACAAGAAGAAAGTTCAATCCTGCACCTTCTGGTTTTGGGTATCTTCCACAAACAACTGTAAAGATCGTCAAGGCGATCAGCGTTTCATAAAACTGCGTGGGGTGGCGGTAATCATTCCATAAGCGGATCGCCCAGGGAACATTTGCAGGCGCGCCATACGCATCACCGCTCAGGACGTGGGCGATCCCCACGAAAACCATAAACAAGGCGAGACCGGGAGCAAGCGCGTCAAGGGTTGGGCGAAGCGACAGGTTCTCGCGGTCGATTAAAATCCAGAAAGTAATCGCGCCAACCAACAAGCCCATGAACGGTAATAGCGTGGTTGGTGTCAACGCCAGTAGACTTACGGGTTTGGAAGCATATAGAGACGGAAATCTCAACGCATATCCAAGCCGAGCACCTATAATGCCGGCCACCAAGCTGTAGGTGATAAGATTGCCGACCCTGGACGGATCCATCTCCAATCTCTTCGCATCACGTTCCACAAGGGACATACCAGCCCATAGCCCAATCAACAAAGCCAGCAGAGGCATCTGGATCAGGAGAGGACCGAGTCGCAGGTAAGGAAACATTTACTTCGACTCCTTCAAAAGCGCCTCGATCTTCGAATGGATGAAGGTTTCGCTCATCGGTCCGCCCACCACCACCGTGCGGATGATGCCCTCCCGATTGACAAAGAAGGTGGTTGGTAAGCCATTAAGCTGATACATGAGCCCGACAGATCCATCCCGATCAAGAAGGATGGGATAGGTCAACCCAAATTCCTTGGCAAAAGCCTCCACCTGTGTAAGCGAATCCTGGTCGGTCAGATTCAATCCAAGGATGATCACACCTGAATCTTTGTAAGCCTCGTAGGATGCTTCCAACGCAGGGGTTTCCTCGCGGCAGGGCGGGCACCACGTCGTCCAAAAATTCACCACGACAATATTGCCGCGCAATTCTGAGAGTGCAACCCTGCCTCCGTCCAGTGTATCGAGCGTGAAATCAGGAGCGAAAAACCCCTCGCGCGGACTCGGAGATGAAGAAAGAGGCGCGCCAACCGCCGATGGGACGCGCGAATAAAAAGTCCACAGGACAGTTACGGCGAGACTCGCCACCATTACGATTTCCCACCGCCTCTTTCGGGATGGGATGTCTGATTCTGTCATTCCAAAATTTTCCAAACGAAAACTTTATTTCAAAAAGGTCTCAATGGCTTGCTGGAACACCTCGAATGGCTGTGCGCCAACCACAGGCTGACCATTGACCAGGAATGTGGGCGTACTCTTCACACCCAGAGAACTAGCAGCTTGTGTATCTTCTTGTATCAAGGATGTGTACTTCCCAGAATCGAGACACTCATTAAATACCTGTGTATCAAGACCGATCTCTTCAGCATATCTCTTAAGATTGTCCTTGGTAAACGCGCTCTGATTTCCGCTTACTAAGATTTCATAAAGTTTGTCATGATACGCCCAGAATTGATCCTGGTCAGCGGCGCACTCGGCGGCTTCCGCCGACCATGTTGATTCAGGTCCAAGAAAGGCAAAGTTCCAGTAACCGACACGAACCTTT
>DATDAG010000327.1:0-6260 GCA_036525495.1 Anaerolineales bacterium | reverse complement strand
CAACCAGCGGTGTCTATTGATTACTTCTTCCTCACCATTTCCGCTTCTGCCGCCGCCATGATTTTATCAAGTTCTTTTTCCTGTTGTGAATCAAGCGGCGGGACGGTGTGTTCTTTCAATATCCGTTCGGCTTCTGCAATGGCATAGTCCGCCATCTGTTTGCGTTCGAGTTTCTCGTCCCAGGTTTCCCATGAGTTGCGTTCAGCCAGTTTGGTAAGTGCCAGTTCGCCAGCGCGCAGATGTTTCATCGTATGTTTTTGACCGAGGAAGTTGCGGGTGCCATCCATGACATCCTGAATGATATTCACAGCCAGATGTTCTGCATCGGCGGACAACCCTTGACGTAAACGCATTACGCTTCCCACGAGTTCGTTATCCAGTACCATTTGGGCGTACGAACCCATCACACCGGCTTCCATTTCGCCAATGCCGGAGAGTTCGTCCGCGCCAGCCAGCGCAGGGATGGCGGCGTTGAGTCCACGTTCGAAGGCGTTCTGTGCGTCGAGGGTATGGGCATTCGTTGAAAACCCATACACATTGACACTGAATCCGTAATAATGTCCAAGTTGAACCGTACCGGCGGATGATAAGCCCAATTCCACACCGCCCCAGATCAATCCTGTACGCGGTTCCAGCATCCCGAGCCTCCCACAATAGACAACGCCGCATCCCGGGTTGACGATCTGCGCAAGCACAAGCAGGCACAAGGTCTCTGCGCTTTGTTGTACGAGGCTTCCTGTGATGGTCATGGGCGAGGTTGCTCCACCTGTAGGGCAGGGAAGATTAGAACTGATAACGCCGGCCTTTGCCATTTCAATGATTGCCGCCGCGGCGGGTTCGTGGATCGTGAGCGGACTCACCGGCGAGAGGGAAAGCGTCAGTTCATGTGCAGGAGTGCCGACAACCTGCGCCATTTCGACCGCGTACTTAACCTCCTCAGCGAATTGAATGCCAGGTCCCTGTACGGGTTTGGTGGTGTGCGGTACGCAATGGCGATACATGTACAGAGACATTAACTCGCCGGGTACATCTTGCGGCGTGAAGAACGGGGTGACGGTGTGCGCATTTGGAAGCGCGTCAAGTAAACGGGTGGTGTCAATTACGTCCTGTTCGGTTGCAATGCGGCGTGTATTTGTCTTTGCATCATACACATCGCGCGCGCCGCCGAGATTATGGAAATACAAGTTGCCCGCGCCGAGTTCATTGACTGTCCCATTACGACCGCGAACTACAGGGCGTTTATTTGCTTTGGCAATGGAGTCCATCACAAGATCAGGTGGAAAATGGACGCGGTTATCTTTCACTATGCATCCCGCGTCGGTCAGGATGTCGAGGCTGGGTTTGTGTGTCCAGATGACGCCCACTTCATTCAATACTTGAAGCGTGGCTTCGTGCATTTCCTTTACATCTTCATCGGATAGAAATTTCAATGGCGGCATGGTTGCTCCTCAAATATATTCGGTGGTCGAGTAGTTCCGAGCGAAGCGAGGAACATATCGAGACCACCACATAAGCAAAAGTTATCTTGTTATTGGTGGTCTCGATACCTTCGTACTCGACCGCCGTGTTTTGAATCCAACGCTCTTGCCAAAAACTCAACCCGCTTTGATTCCGAATCGATAATGTTCTCGATCTTCAGAAAGGAATGACCTTCTTCCTCATATATATGAAAATCCACGCTCTTCCCCAGTTCGACCAGTTTATCACGGGTGTCGATCGAATCGGACGCGGGGCAGCGCGGGTCATTACCGCCGCAGATCATTTGCACGGGCGCTACAATCTTATCCAAAAAGAAATACGGTGATGCGTGATACCAGCGCTCATGATTTTCCTGCGGGTCACCCATATTCTCGATATTCCAGTGCTGCAGGTCTTCGCGTGAATCCTCATGTGACTTGAACCAATTCGTAAACGGCACGACAGCCGAGCCCGCACACCACAATTCCGGGAACTGGGTCAGGCAGGTCATGGTCAAGTAGCCGCCATGACTTCTTCCAGTGACCGCAACTTTATCCGCAAGCCCTTTACGCATAAGGTACTGCGCTCCCGCCGCCACATCGCTCGTGTCCACGCCGCCCATATCGAATTGTGCCGCGTATTGCCACTCACGCCCATAGCCCGTCGAGCCGCGATAGTTGGGACACAACACAACATAGCCTCGACTGGCAAAGTGCGCCATGATGGGATTCCACTCCGCTGAATAATGCCAATTCGGTCCGCCGTGGATCATCACCATCGCAGGCGCGGGCGTTTGTTGTGGACGGAACAACAACGCAGGGACTTCGACCCCATCCATGCCTTCGTAATGGATTTCCTCCGGAATGACAAACCCTTCTTTGGATAAATCCTCCGGCAACGAATTGGTCAACTGGATGGACTCACCTGACTCGACATCGATCGTCCAAAGATCAGGTGGCTGGCTGGGACTGCTGAACGTTGTCACCATCCGCTTCAAATCGGACGTGAAACTGATCCCGCCATGGATGCCTTTTCCAATCTGATACGTTTTTCTGCCATCTATTTCTTCATTTGTCAGGCTGGAAGCCGGACCCACAGATTCTATCCAATTGAAAGCACCTTTACTTTGTGAATAAGCAATATTCCCGCCCATGAATTCCGGTGCTTGAGAATCGCCCTCGCTCTTTGTGATCCATTCGATCTCGTTTGTAGATAAATTATAAACCCCTATATCAGACCACCCATCCTTATCGGAATGGAACGCGAGTTTGCTTCCATCCGGTGACCATTTGGGTTCGTGTGCGTTGATAAGATTGTCTCCCTGAGTGACCTGCACCTGTGGTGGGGCAGGTGTAGCGAAGGATCTCTGTGATAGTGTTGGAGATTCTTCGCTTCGGCTCACATCGTCCCGATGTCCTTCGGGAGAATGACACATCTTCAAATCAACAATAAAAATCCCATAATCCTGCCCGTGCATTTCACAGGAAACTGCCAGATGTTTCCCGTCTGGCGACCACTCCACCTGCCAGGCAGGGTGGCCGGTATCCAGCACAAGTTTAGCGTTACCACCGTTTGATGAGATGATATATGTGCTGAAATGTCCCTTTTCGTCGCTGAGAAAAGCGATCCGGCTTCCATCCGGCGACCAGCAGAAATTGGGTTGCAGAGCATGGGTGATATTCGGGGTTAAGTCCTTGTGCGTTGTCGTGGCTGGATCAAAGACGACGAGATGATAACTTTCACCACCATCCGGGTCATATGCGTAGGCGAGACGTGACCCGTCGGGAGAATAACGCGGATTGAATTTACCGCCGGGGCCGGATGTGAGCTGGGTTGCGCCCTCATCCCCAGCCCTTCTCTCTAAGGGAGAAGGGAGTAATGTCAATTCGTAGATCTGCCATTCGCTGTTCTTATTCCATGCGAAGGCGAGCTTTGAATCATCTGAGGAAATATCGAATAGCGCATCTACGCGGGGGACGCGGAGGAGTTGGGCGAGGTTGAGCATGGGGGCACGACGGTGCGAATCGCTTTATACAACAACAGATAATTCGAGTTCAGGCAATGTGTCCATGCCGGCTTTTTTGGCGAGGTTGAGGACAAAGGCGTGGAGTTGCTGTTCTTTGGCAGGATCAAGTTCCGGTTTTGTATATGAGGTGAGCAATTCCTTCACGCGGACCTTTGCGCGGGCAAGCGTGTCCAATGATCCGCCTGCTTTCCAGCCGCGCATCGAGTCGCGATCAATGACCGTGCCTGGCATGTATTGTTCTTTTCTAAAAAGTTGCATTGTGATTTTTTGCTTGAGGAAATCTCCGCCTTTGAAATTTATCTCCTGATCGTAGAAACCGGTGGCGAGCGTTTCGGTATGGACCATCATGCCGCCCAACATGCGTTTCGCCATGGCGATTCCTTCCGCGTCGATGACAAGTTTCTCGGGGCTTTGGCAAAGCAGAGAGTCCAACATGCCCGAACCGGAGATCATGTTGATGCCGCTCAACGCGCCGATCAACGCGCCCATGCCGCTTTCGAGACCGGCTTGCATATCGAGGACTTTGGATTCGGTCGTGCCGAGATAAGCATGCGTGGGCAAACCCAGCGATTTGCCGACCTGTGCATAGGACGAGTCGATCATGGCGGTTTCGACCGCACCCATCGGCGTGCCGCCTTTGCGCATGTCGAAGATGGCGGGCGCGCCGCCCCAAACGATGGGGGAACCGGGTTTTGCGTGTTGATGGATGGTAATGCCGGAGAGACACTCCGCGGCGTGTTGTGTGACCGCGCCAAGCAATGTGACCGGAGCCGCCGCGCCCGCAAGGGGCATGGAGACGATCTCAGCAGGGACGCCTGCACGCGCGAGCGCCATTAGATTGCCCGCGCCGAAGTTCGACCAGATCAACGGAGGAGATGGACAGACGTCGAAGATGGCGCGCGGTTTCTCGCGCAGATGTTCATGTCCGCCTGCAAAGATGGCGAGCATGTTGATCATGTGATGGACAGTGTTGTTGCTGAATGCCCCGGTGACGATCGGTTTTTTCGAGTACAACATGACCAGATACAAACGATACAGATCGTGCAAATCCTTGGGAACGTCATCGCAGACGACCGCCGTGGACTGTGCATCGTATTGAGGAATTTGTTCCGCAACCTTGATGAGTTTGATCAGGTCCTGTGTTTCGGTGGTCTTGTGTTCGAAGGTATCGGGATCAAGGATGGCAACGCCGGAGGAACCCGGGTCATATTGGACAGTTTCGCCGCCATATTCCACTTTTGGTTTGCCTTCATAATCGTAAAGATGGAACTTCTGCGGGACAGTGCTCAGCGCAGTCTTTACGATCTGTTCCGGGATATTGACAATGAATGTCTCTTCATCCACCTGTGCGCCCGCATCAGCGAGAAGTTTGCGCGCCTCTGCATTCTGCACCTTGATGCCCGGCTTGAGCATGAGTTGATATGCCTCATCCAGAATGCGCGGGATCAAATCTTCGGACAGTAAAGTGAGTTTGGGTTGCATACCTTTAATTCCTTTCTTCGTGTTCTGTCATCGCGAGCGGAGCGAATCAATCTCCATATACTCGGGGATTGCTTCCCGAAGGTCGCAATGACATTAATTCTTCTCAACCGACTCGATAATCTTCACCATCTCTGCGCTTAGTTTCGGGTCAAGCGGATCTGGTTGATGTTCCTGCAAAATTCGCCTAGCCTTGGCGAGTGCCCAATCTCTCGCATCGTCTTTCTTCGTTTCCCATTCGCTGTAAGGGCGGCGATCCATGAATTCGGGGTGGAAGAGGTCGCGGGCGTGCTGGCGGGAGTGTTTCTGGGCCAGGTAATGACCGCCCGGTCCGACCTTGGCGATGATCTCCAATGCGAGCGTCTCTTCGTTGACTTCGATGCCTTGCATCATCTTGTGGACGATGGAGAATATCTCGCAGTCCATCATCATCTCTGCAAAGGACCAGATGCGGCTCCCGTGCAGGAACCCGCACCCCAACAGCATATCGGACATGACCACGCTCGCCATGAAACTGGACATGGCGCCTTCCAACCCTGCCTGCCAGTTGGGTTCCTTCGCGCCGGTGGCAAATGCACCCATCGAAAGCGGGATATTGTAAAAATCCGCCAGCACGTTGGTCGCTGCGCCGAAGAGGAAGTCCTCTGGTCCGCCGCCGGTATAGGAACCGGATTGGATGTCTGCGGCGGTCTGTGCGGCGGCATAGAAGACTGGCGCGCCGGGGAACGCGAGTTGCAATAACGCTGTCCCTGCGATAACTTCCGCATTGCCGACCGCGAGATTGCCAGCCATGGTCGCCGGTCCCGTGGTAAGACAGGATGCCATCGTCATGAATCCAGTTGGGATTCCGTGCTCTGCTGCGATCAACGCCGCATCGAGACTTCCGCCATCGTGACCGAGCGGGGGAGCGGTGCACTGCATCAACGAAAGGACAGGACGCTCGCGCAGTTTATCCTTGCCGCCGACGAGCAGCCCAGCCATTTCCATCGCGGCATGTGCTTCGTGAACACTATAGATCGATTCGGTCTGGATGTGCTTGGTTGAGTTATCCCAAATGGCCTTGATCTCATGCAGACCGCGCGTCTCAGCGGGCTTGTCCTGGGCGGAGACGGGAACCCAGTGAAAGCCAACTTCCTCCGTGCCGTCAGCGATACGGGAGATGTCTCGCACATCGCTCAGGACCGAGGTCCGTTTTTGACCCGTTTCGATGTCGATCACTTCCACGCCGCAGCCATCCGTTCCGAGGAAGACGTGGTTGCCATCCAGCGGACAATCCTGCTGGGGATCACGCGCAGAG
>DATDAG010000326.1:0-3364 GCA_036525495.1 Anaerolineales bacterium | reverse complement strand
ATTCCTGGCATACTGCCAACGTCTTACGTTGCCGACTCGCCATGTATCTTTTCCAATCAGTGCGTGCGTTTTTAGCACCCATAACATTCTTTAATGCCCTAACGTGATGTACTTCTATCCCACCTGCTTTTCCACAGATTTCACACTCGTCTGCAAGCAGTCTTTGTATAATTTCTGTGTGAGTAGCTTTGGCATTGTATGGAATGGGCAGTTGGTCGTACACCGTTGTGAACTGCTTTCGTTCCAGAGAAAAGCCTCCAAAAGTTGCCACCAATGGCTTTTTGCCTTCTCTGTTCACTGTGACCTGAATGCATTTCAGAGTTTTTCCTTTTTCTGTTTGGACCCTTGTTTTGTATTTCGCAATCATTGCTTTGACTGAGCTTTTATGTTTTGCAGCAAGGGTCTTCATCAGGGATTGCTCCATGATCCACTTCACGCGTTGGAGTTGGCTTACGTTGATGGCCAGGGCGTAATACTGGTACAGTCCTCGCAACTTTATCTGATAATCATGGACGATGGAGAAGTCCTGATTGATCATTAGGAAGGAGTTGTGTATTGGTTTTCCGTCCTTTAAGTATTGTTCGCTTTTCTTCTGGACTACGCTTTTGTGGAGCAGCAATGCGATGTGCCCATTCACAGACCGTCTTTTTACCTGGTCTGCATTTCTGGTTATTTTAGAATCGCAGCTTTGGCTTTGGATTTCGTATCCGAGAAATTTAGCGGTTTCTTGGGTCGCGTTCGTGATTAGGGTTTTCTCGTCTGACAGTTTTAGTTTCAAACTGTCGTGTAGAAATTCACCAATTCTCCGTTTCAATTCCAAGGCATCCGATTTTGGGCCGATGACTCCAACGAGGAAATCATCGGCGTACCTCACATACCAGGCTCGTTTGAAGTCAGGATCATAAGGGTCTGTTGCAGGGAGCCTTCTCATTTCTTTCAAAAGGGCTTTTGCTTTGACCCGGTCACCTTTGTTTTTGGCCCGGAATCTTCGATTATTTAGCCTCTGGTATTCCAGATTTAGCGCTCTCCGTTTTCCTTTGTTGTAAGCTTTGATGTATTCTTCAGCGTAATGGTCGAGCTTGTCCAGGTAGATGTTAGCCAGTAGTGGTGATAACACGCCACCTTGCGGCGTGCCGCTATACGTTTTGTTGTATTTCCATTGCTCCATATATCCGGCTTTCAGCAGGTTTTGAATCAGCCTCAAGAAACGGTTATCCTTGATTCTCTCTGCTAAGATTTTCATCAATATCGAGTGGTCAATCGTGTCGAAGCATTGAGAGATGTCCCCTTCGATGAACCATTTTGTGCCAGTCCATGACCGTATCTCGATTAGGGCTGTGTGACATCCTAGATCAGGCCTGAAACCATGAGCATGTCTGCTGAATTGTGGTTCGTAGTACGCCTCCAGTAGAGATCGTATTACTTCTTGCAGCAGCTTATCGCTCCAGGTTGGCAGACCCAGTGGTCGGAGTTTGCCGTTGGCCTTTTTGATGAAAACGCGTCTTGCTGGAGTCCATTGGTATCTCTCGGCCCGCAGGGCTTGGATGATTGTGTTGATTTTCTCCATAGACATTCCATCAGCGGTTTCTGGTGTGACTCCCGGTGTCATTGCGCCTTGATTCGAGTACAACTTTGCGTAGGCCTTCAAGTAGAGATCTGGATTGAACAGCATTCGGTATAGCCGTTCTACTGGTTGACCCTTCTTTCCACGTTCGTGTATGACAGCAAAGATTGTGTTGGCGTTTTGCATTTCGCATACCTTCCTTTTCTTTTGTCTGTCGAAATCACCTGCCGCCCTTCGCCTCACCTGCACAGAATGCAGGTGCTGTGTGTAAACGGCTTTCCCGTTCTCTGACTACTATGGCGGCTCCGTCGCCGTGGGCCTCGCGGCCTGTAGGCGATCACGATTTCCGTCAAATGAGTACATCTTCTAGTGCTGGTTAGGTTGCCCACTCATCTCTTAACCGCCTCATTAGCGGCCCCACCATCATCGGGGAGTTGCACCAGTGAAAGGGACAATCCAGTGCACGATAATGGATACCGGTTTCACGCGATTTCCGGTACGTGGCTTAGTTCACATGGGTAGATTGGGCTTCAGGCAGTGTAGCTTTAACCATGCAGCACGGGACTTGCGGAACTGCGTCCTTTGTCGCGTTCAGAACCATTCCGCTTTACCAAAATGCTCTTTTCCCCTTCAGGTTTCCCATCCAGGTGATTTGGTTGTCCCCAGAACATTCATCCCAGTTCTGGCTCATTGCATGAGCGATACTCATTTGCGTTAATCGTCGCACTCTTTTTCCAAGAGTCCCATCTCGTATTGCACGAGTGCGGCAGCATCAGCGGGAGAGTTGATACTGGGGCGTTCCTCACCCGGCAGGTTTAACCGTAAACCCAAATTGAGGGCAGCCTTGATGCGCACGGCGGTCGCCTGGCTGATGCCCTTGACCTTTGCCAGTTCGGCAGGATGTGCCTGATACAGGCGGCGAATATCATTTTGGAAGGAGGTCAGCAGACTCTGAGCGATCTCGATCTGTTTTTGCCCGCCGATGACAGCTGCCATCAGTTCAGTGAGATTGCAGGCAGTGGGGTTTTGTGTCACACGGAAGGCTGGTTGTTCTCGCAGAGGCATGGTTTTGAGGAGGGGTTGGTCGGATCTTGAAGGAGTCTGAAGAAGAAGTGAATTGTTGGTGGTCATGAGTCTCCTTGAAAAGCGAAGACGGCAGCGCAACGCGCTGCCGTCTTCAATGATTGGTTTTTTGGTTACGCAGGCACTGCGTTCATTTCCGGCAGGTTGATGGCAAGAGCTTCCTCCTCGGGGAAGGGGTCTTTGTGACCATCAGCCAGTATCGGCATGATGATCGCAGTGAAGCCTCCCGCCTCCACCAGCATTGGTTTCTGTGCCCCGGAGATGCGGACTGTCAGTTCGCCTCTGCTGCCTTCGGCAGCGCGCTTGAGGTATACCGCGGATACCCAGAGGCTGGCGTCCTCTCCGGATGCAGTTCCCTCAAGGATGTTGCGCGCCTGTCCGGTCTCAGATTCCGCCGATGCCATCTTTACAACGCCGCCTGTCGCCTTGATGAAGGCGCTTTGTGCGTTCATGGCGTTCACCATGCGGATGGTTTGTGCCAGGCTGACCTGTTGTACATTCAGTGTGGCAATGGTGTTCTGGCGGGCCTCTTCTGTGAGCGTCTGGATCTGTTCAGCTGGGAAGTTATCTGCACTGGTGACGGTTGCCACTGTCAGATTTTTGTTTTGGTCCTCGTTCCTGATCTGGAACACATAACGATTTTCACCGGATGTCTGAACGGAAACCTTGTCACCATCATCCACAAGGCTGACGAGCAGGCGGGCGAAACCGAGCGGC
>DATDAG010000325.1:0-3270 GCA_036525495.1 Anaerolineales bacterium | reverse complement strand
TAGTTTCGCACGCCGGGATCTGTGCGGGGGTAGGGCGGGTAACTGCCCTACCTACCGCGACGGCGGTTATTTCCAAGCAAGGAGAAATCAGACCATGGAATGTGAACTCGAGAACATTACTGTTCAATATGAAGTGATGGGTGAAGGTTTGCCGATTTTAATGTTGCACGGTATGCCGACCGATCATCGTCACATGGTCAGTGACATGGAACCATTGTTCCAGCAACGCAAAGGGTGGAAACGTATATATCCTGACTTGCCAGGTATGGGAAAAACCCCTGGCGCAGATTGGATTACCACTCAAGATCATATGCTGGACGTTGTCTTAAGTTTTATTGATAAAGTTGCCCTAGGTCAGCGCTTTGTGGTTGCGGGAACATCCTACGGTGGTTATCTTGCACGCGGCATCGTTTACCGTAAATCGCACTTAATGAATGGATTACTTCTAACTGTTCCTCAAATTCAAGCGGATTATGAAAAAGCCACTTTACCTTCACACATCACTCTCGTTGAAGACGCATCAATCTTTTCTGAAGTAGAGCCCGACATAGCGAAAGATATTCAAGGCTTTGCTGTTGTTCAAAGTAAAAAATTTCTTGAATTGATGATGGCAAACGTTTTTCCTGCTGTGGAAATTGCCGACCACAAATTCTTGGAGAAACTTGAAAGTCATTTTTCGTTTTCGTTTGATGTAGATAAACTGCCAGAGCCATTTACGGCTCCGACTCTCATCCTCACAGGCAGGCAGGATTCTAGTTGCGGATATTATGACGCTTGGAATATACTGGAAAACTATCCACGGGGAACATTTGTAGTTTTAGATCGTGCAGGGCACGGATTAGGAATTGAACAGGAAAATTTATTCAGGACACTTACTAGTGAATGGCTTGATCGAGTGGAAGAATTCATTGGTTTGCAAAACTAAAACCGCCCAACAAAGCGTGCACAGATGAAGTGGGAAGTCAAGGGAGCCACAAAAAGAAAATAATTCAGAGTGCAGGGGAGCAAGAAAACAGCAACGCCTGTCCGCCACTTTTACAGAGTTGTGCAAAAGCGTTGACAAGGGTTGTATAATATTAATGAGCGCCGAGCCCGCAAAACCCCGCGTGGGTCTCCTGAAACATGGAGTTACTTATTTGGGACGGCGCTCTCCTTTTTTAATTTCGAGGGCGGTAACGGGATCGGTTTCTTCGATCCCCAGGGGATACAGGTCAACTCACTTCCCACTTCCAAGGCATCCATACGGATCCGTGCGAACTGCGCAGCCGTTTGTCCTTTGGGTCGATTTGCCTTCCCAACTGTGTAGGCAAACTTCAACATCTTCTGTGCGACTGCTTGTGGTTCGACATATTTATCCGTCTTACCCTGCATTACAAACCAGACTGCGATCAACAATTTGCGTGCGATGGCTACGATCGCCTTATTGCGTCCCAGGCGTGGCTCCAGTCTTGCCAGTTCTGCCTTCCAGTGGGGATGGGAGTTGGCTGCCGCATTGGCCGCTTCGATCAACACCGTGCGCAGATCCCGCCGTCCCGCTTTTGTGATCTTCCCGCTACGACTGGTCATGCCGCTGTCATGGACACGCGTTCCCAATCCAGCATAGCCCACCAGATATTTTGGTTCTGCAAAGCGTCGGATATCTCCGATGGCTGCCCAGACCGTCATGGCAGTGACTACGCCAAAGCCTGGCAGGTGCAGCAAACGTCCGGTCTCCTCCTGCTCCGCTGCCATGCCTTCCATGATCTCGGTCATGTCTTTGACCTGCTTCTCTGCGAACTGCAGCGTTTCCAAGTCACTTTGCAGATTGAGCTTTTCCAGTTTTCCCAGTGACAGCGACTGCCACCATTCTTTGTTGCCTGCTCCGAACGGGTTGCCTGTGGGTGGAACCAAGTGATGGCGTTGGATGACGGCATGCAGGCGGTTCTTCGCCTGGGTTGCCAGTCGCACCATCTTCTGCCGCTGTGCCACCAGTCCACGCGCTTCCCGGATTTCCTGTGGCGGGATCCAGATCCCAACCAGCAATCCTTTGGCTAACAGCCGTGCCAGGATCGATGCGGCGATCTTGTCGTTCATGACTTGCGAGCGTGTGATCAGCGCAACGTGAGGAGGATGTACCACCGTCACTTTCCCAACATGTTGGATGAGTTCGTCATACAACTGCCAGGTGTTGGTGGTCATCTCCAGTACGACCTCATCCTGCTTCGTCAGGTTCTTTTTCATCCACGCCTCCAGACGAAATAGTTCCACACGTCGTGCAGGCAATACAACATTGAGATCGTTGTCCACGCCCAGAGCGATCAGGTAATGTTTGTGGACATCCAATCCGATATACCGTTTTCGAGAATCATTCATAGGGGTATACTCCTGTTTGGAATGCTGGCAATCCCTGCCAGCTGAAGGTCGGGCACGTTTCGTTTTTAGGGCCGCTGGATCACACACAGATGCGAGCTGGGGCATTACCTTGCCCTTCTCAGTTAAGCGGATCCGAACGGGACAGTCAAACACTTGAGCGAGTTTGTTCAAGATAAAGAACTTCTCATGCACGTTTCGACTGGACCCTCACGCAGCGTTCCCGGATACGCGTGCCCGTTCACCAAACAAACGGAGCATATCCAAAAACGTGCCCGACCGCAATCTTATGGGACTGCGCGTTCATGCTAACACTTGACGGGTGGGATTCTGCGCCATTTTCGGGCTTTTTCTACACTCGAACAGAATCCTGCTCTCAAAGTTTTATCTACTTCCGCCCACCCGCAAGTACCGATTACTGCAGTTGTCAAGTGCCGAGAAAGATCCATCTTTTCAAGAGCTTTTCCGGTGACACCGGACCGAAAACAAAATCTGCCGATCGAGATCCAACTCTCCTGGCAGATTTTGTCATTCTTTAGGATTTTCTTTCTCATTATTAGGGAACGCTTCGCCATCCCCGTCAGCCTGTGATTCGTGCCGGGGTTTTCCAATGCCTTTATTTGTCGATAAAAACAACCGCTAGGCGGTCAAACCAAGTTCAGTCATGCGCGCCAGGACTTCTTCTTTTGGCGCCAGCCTCCTCGGAACATCTCTTCTCACAAAACGTGTGATGTCGGTCTCGACACCCAACTGCATCAGCGCATATTTGGCGAACTGTTTGTAGGTCAAACCCATGCGCGTATCTTCCTTCAAGCTCCAGGACAACAACAACATCTTGTAGGCCAGGTCTTCCTCGCTGGCATGAACATCAGTCTCTTCCTTGCTGAGCACATGCCAGATCGCAACCAACAGTTTCCGTGC
>DATDAG010000324.1:0-5149 GCA_036525495.1 Anaerolineales bacterium | reverse complement strand
GTACCTACTGGCATAACAATTATGGACGCCCAAGCAGCCGAGGTTGCGTAAATCTGACGCCGGATGATGCGAAATTTATCTATCGCTGGACCACCCCCCACGTCTCGAAGGAGACGCCATATTTATACAAACCAGGCGAAGGAACGCTTGTTAAAGTTGTCAGCGTTTCTTGAGATTTAAATCAAATAACTATCAGGAGAAGAACATGAGCAGAATGAAAGTTTCAAAAACCGCGTCGAAGTCAAAAGAGGCGAGGAGCAAGGATTGGCCCATTGTGGTCTATCTCTGGATCGTCGGTCTTGCAGTTGCTAGCTAGTTTCTGGTGCAAAAGGCGCACCGCTTCACATTAACAATTGACAAACGAAAAGCCTCTTTGGTAGAAGGTAGGTGATCAAGCCAAACCCATACCGCGGAGGCACTCCAATGTTAGTTGAACATTATGAACCTGACAAGCTTTTTGAAGAAGTTGTGGGATACATGCCGGAGATGGCAGCCGAACTGGTCAAGATCGATGCCTATCTGGAAGACGAGAAACTCTTTCGACTGATCAAAAAGGATCTCTCCAAGCGTTATCCGAAGACTTGCCAGACGGGGCGGAACTCAACCCCGGTGGAAGTTATCCTACGCATGCTGGTGGTGAAGCGTTTGTACGGCTACAGCTACGAAGAGACGGAGCAGCGAGTGAGCGACAGTCTACGCTTACGGCAGTTCTGTCGGGTGTATTTGCAGGATGTGCCCGATGATACGACCTTGATCCGCTGGGCGAACCAGATCCAACCGCAGACGTTGGAACAATTCAACCAACGGATCATTCAGTTGGCAGTGGAACGCAAGGTGACGAAGGGACGTAAGTTGCGTACAGATGGGACCGTGGTGGAGAGCCACATCCGACCACCCAGCGACGGTCGTCTGTTGGCCGATAGTGTGCGCGTGCTGGCACGCACGGTGCAACGGGGACGCAAACTGCTGAGTGTCGCCAGGCAGAAAGTGCAGGCAGGTTTTGCAGATCTGACGCAGGATGCCAAAGGACTCGCGCGTCAGATCGGGGAGACCCTGCGCAGCAAGAAGGAAGTCGCACAGGTGCAAGGCAGACAGTTGTACGAGAACCTGCTCTCGGTGACTGAACAGACTCTTCAGTGGGCAGTCCAAACAGAACGGCAACTGCGCAAGCGATCCCAACCAAAAGCCAAACGACTGGCTGAAACACTCTCGCATTTCATGCCACTGGTCAAACAGGTGATCGAGCAAACCCGGCGACGCATCCTGAAGAAGGAGAAGGTGCCTGCTCAAGACAAGATCGTCAGCTTGTTTGAAGAGCATACCGATATCATTCGTCGCGGCAAAGAGTCACATCCAGTCGAGTATGGACACAAACTGTGGCTGAACGAAGTCGAAGGGGGTCTGGTCAGTCACTACCGCATCTTGGAAGGCAACCCAAGTGATGAGCAACAATGGAAACCCAGCTTGAAGGCCCATTTGAAAACCTTCCACCTACCACCGCAGCAAGCCAGTGCGGATCGAGGCGTGTCTTCCGAACCGAATGAGCAGTTCGCACAAGACTTGGGCGTTAAGCATGTAATCTTGCCGAAACGTGGCTATCGTTCCAAGGAGCGTTTGAAACACGAACACAAAGCCTGGTTTGTGAAAGGTCGTCATTGGCATGCCGGGGTCGCTGTCTGGCTCATGGGCTGACAGGTTTCCGTCTGTGGGTCGGTTGGGGTGTGATCGCCGGAAACCTGGCGGTTCTCGGACGAACCTGAACATTGGAGCTATTCGATTGTCAAGGTACAAAAAACAAAAACATATCTCGGTGCAAAACTCTCAAGAACTTTCAGTTGCTATCCGCTTTCCTGGAGTTTCGCACCACGAACTAGTTACGTGGTGGCTAGGATGGCGCTCGACGGTTACCCACATTCCTATCATTGGTTGTCCGCGCTGGCAGGTGGGGTTATAGGCGTTCCAATTGGCTGGCTATGGTATTGGTGGCGCGGCGACGTTTTTTAAAATCTTTACCGAATCTTTACGTTTCCTTGAAGAAGACTTCAATATTGCCTGATATCATTCGTACGTAATTAAGAGTAACATCGGTGCAATAAAACTCTTAGAAAGGAGATACAACTATGATGGGAGGCGGAATGATGGGTTTTGGCGGACTCGGCTTGATCGGTCTGCTTTTCAACCTCGTGATCATCGTGGGGATTGTTGTCCTGGTCGTCTGGGCGGTCAGGCGCTTCACGGGCGGATCCTCGAATTGGAATCAATTGGCGGAAGGTAATCAGTCCCCGCGTGATATTCTGCAGGCGCGTTACGCGCGCGGCGAGATCACCCGTGAGCAGTACCAGCAGATGTTGAACGATCTCGGTTGAACTATAAGGCTCATCAAATAAAGGAGCGGCGGATTATCTCCGCCGCTTCGTGATTCTATAGGCATCTGTTTCAACCGCCTAAAAGGGTACTCGACATGGGAATTTATTATGGTTCAATGCCCATTTGTTCGAGTTTTATGACCGCTGGCTCAAAACCGGGATGAACCTTCAAGGCAGATTGTAGGTCGTTTACGGCTCCCTTTACATCACCCAAAGTCTCACGCGCTAGCGCCCGCCAGTAATAGCTTTCCTCCAACACCGGTTCGCTCATGGCATTTAGTGTTGTGGTGGAGAGGTTGATCACATCCTGGTAGCGCCCACTGTAGAAATAAGCCCAATAGGGTCCGGTCTGGTACCACATAATCCGCCAGGGACGTTCCTTTTCGGGAATGGACGGATACACTGCAAACGCCTCATCGTAGACTGATGCGGCACCTGCGTAATCCTGCAAGCGAACCAGATTTGTGCCGCGGTTGAACCATGCAAAGAATTGATCCCTACCGGTGAGACGATAGATTTCATCTGAAGCCATCTGTGCGGCGTAGCGATCGTTGTATTCTTCATCCACGTGGGGACCCAATATTGCGAGAACCTCCTCCTCGCGTTCCGGTGGATAGATTACAAGGTAAGTGAAATTGAACGACCGCCAGTAAGACATTAGATCATCGTACTCCATGACCTGGTCGGGACCGTAAAAAGAATCCTGCATTGTGAACAGGCGGCTTGATTCATCGTAACCGGTTGTCAGAACGTAATGACCGATCCAGCCTTCAAAACCGGGTCCCTCGAATCCCTTCTCGATGATGACGGGAAACCCTGATGCCAGAAATTGTTTGAGCAGTTCGATATCGCCGCCCACGCGATAGATTACCTTAAGGTCAGTTTCTTCTTCAATATAACCAGTGAGTTCATAGGGCATGACATTCTTATCGCGGGAATTCGGTTTTGTAAGCGCGGCGATTGGGCGCTGATCACCCTCCCAGCCCCAGAAGGATAATGCAATCGCGAGAGTGGCAGGTCCGCAATTGTTCCAGGTTTGGTATTCATGCCGAATGCCATCCAGTTGGATTTTCAGTGGGAGCGGCTCCAGCGTGGCAGTCGAAACAGGAGAAGAAGCAGGTTCTTCGGTGGACGGGACGCGTGTAGTCGTTTTAGAGGCAGCCGGGGAATGTCCAGGCGACGGGGTGGAAGTCTCCAGCAGGTCGCTTTCCTCGGGAACGAAAACAATCTGTTCCGGTGGCGAGACAGCATATTTAATTCGTGCCACAAGCTCTGCAACCCTCCAATCCAAACGATCTCGAACGGGTGGAAGGTTGTAGATGAGTGGGATGCCGATCAACAACCCGGCAAGTACCAGCAGGTATATCCTTTTTTTATTCATTGTCAGTACTTCACGAAAGGGCTTGAACATGGTTAACTTGGTTCCAACCACGGAGACCAAAGCCCATGTCCAAGCCCAGCGCCAAGATTACCCGAACAATCCGTTCCGAGCAAGTCCTAAACGCCTTTGTGGAGGTAGTTCGCAAGAACCTGCCGCTGGAATTGAAGAATACACGGATTACTGCCGAAGATATCATTTATGTGCTGGCCTATGCCAACCTCCATCGTATGAGCATTGAATCAGCCTGTCTGGAGTTGCAAGATGCTCCTTCGGGCAATCGTCTGCGGGAGGTCTTGGTAGAGGCTCTGCCAGACCGAACAGGTATGCAACGTATGTTGAACAGCATGTTTCGTCAGCAACTCCATCCAAGTGTGTGGACATACAAACGCGATTTCAACATTGCGATTGACCTAACATTGATCCCGTATCATGGTCAACCGTACGAAGACAAGAAGGAAATTGTGCGCAGTCTACCCAAGTCTGGGACAACCCATTTTCATGGTTACGCCACCGTTTCAATTGTGCGGGATGATCGACGCTATGTGGTGGCCTTGCGCTTCATCGAATATGGCGAGGAAATGGCTGAGATCGTCCGTTGGCTAATAAAACGTCTAAAATCGCTCAAATTTCGCATCCGACGAGTGTTTTTAGACAAGGGCTTTTGCTCGAAGCTGGTTTTCAAGGTTCTGGGACAGCACAAATTGAGTTATGTCGTGCCCATTCCCGTACGAGGCAAGTCGGGTGGAGTACGGTCATTGTTTCAAGGCAAGTCCCGCGCAACCACCTATACCTTCAACAGCCCGAAACATGGCAGATACACAGTTCAAGCTGTGGTTGTGAAACGTTATTCCAAAGGACGCTATGGGCGACATAAGAGTAAGTGGTTTGCCTACGCAGTAGCAGGACTGTCAGCGGGTATCTTGCCTGCCCAGGTCTTTGAATTGTATCGGCAACGCTTCGGGATCGAGTCCAGTTACCGACAAATGAACCAGGTGCGTGCACGGACTTCAACTCGTAATCCCGTGATCCGCTTGCTATTGGTCGGACTGGCTTTTGTCCTATTCAACCTATACATTTCTTTGCGCCAAAATTTGTCCTCTGCTCTCAAGCATCCATTACAATTGCCAAAACATTTTTGGTTATCCTTGCGTCGCTTGGCTCTCTTGCTCAGTCGTGCGATTGAACGTTTGTGGGGCCTGACTGAGATCATTCAACATCAACCTTGTTTTGCGCTTTCGTGAAGTACTGATTGTTAGTATTATAGGATTTACGCAAAAGCCATAAGAATGGCAGGCGATTTAAGTTGTTGTCGGAGATAGTCAGATAACAAACCATGTTTGAGATGATAAACGGTTTGCTTGGTTTCATTGGCAACCTGCTTGAGACGAACCCAAACCAACAT
>DATDAG010000323.1:0-13008 GCA_036525495.1 Anaerolineales bacterium | reverse complement strand
CGGCGCGCGCGCATCCTATGAACGCGCCATGAATTGGGCGGTGTCCATCCTTGCCTGGCCCGACCTGCTCGTGGGACCCGGTCAACTGGGCGGATCGATGTTCCTCAGTTACGAACAATTGCTGATCGATGTGGAGGTCTTCCGCAGGTCAGGCCGGCTCTCGGATGGCATCAATACCAGCACGGAGGAATGGCTTGAAATTGACCTTGCGGCAGTAGGGCATGGCGGCAATTTTCTGGCTCGCAATTCCACGCGCAAGGCAATGCGAAGCGGGGAGGTATATATCAGCGACTTCGACAGCAACCTGACTTATGAAGCCTGGGAAGCATCTGGCAAGCCCACGCTTATCAAGGAATTGAACGAATGGGCAAAGGAAATCCTTGCCACCCACAAACCGCTCCCGTTGGAACCGGATGTTGAGAAGGAATTGGAGAAGGTCGAGCAAAGAGCACGAAAGGAAACGGAATTAAAATAACCAGCTACCGACCTGTACTATTGTGCCTGATCGGCATAACCGCAGACCGCGGTCGTTGATCTGTGGTCGAATCGCAATGGAATATATACGGTAGTAAACAAATCATCAAAGGACTTGTCCTATATGCGTTTTCAAAGTCAACTATTATCTGATGAAGAAAAACAACACGTGCATCAGGAAACATTGCGAATCCTATCTGAGGCGGGTGTCTTGTATCACAGCGAAAAGGCGCTTAAATTACTGGAGACAAACGGCGCGCACGTGGATTGGGATAAAAAGATTGCGCGCATCCCTCATGAGATCGTCACACAAACGCTCATGACAGCGCCAAAATCATTTGTACTGGGCGCAAGAAACTCAGCACATGACTATCCATTGCCATCTCCGGTCTCACGTTACGCGCTGGATGGCACGGCTGCTTTTGCACAAGACTTTCATACTGGCGAACACCGCTACGGCACAGACGCCGATAACGCGCGAGGATTACGTGTATTCCAGGAAATGGACATGGGCGTGATGGCATGGGCACCGGTATCAGCAGAAGATAAACCCGCAGACACGCGCCCTATACACGAGTTTTTCTCCATATTCATAAACACCTCAAAACATGGTCAACATGAGGTGCATAACGTGGAACAGGTCCCCCATCTGGCGGATGGTCTGATTGCAGTGATGGGCAGCGAAGATGAAGTCCGCAATAGACATGCTTACTCGTTGATCTACTGCCCGGTTGCACCGCTCATGCACGACGGTCCGATGATGGACGCGTATATCGAACTCGGCACACTCGATATGCCGGTCATGGTTCTCCCCATGCCAGTCACCGGCACCACGGGTCCTGTCAGTCTTTTCGGCAACATCTGCGTCGCGAATGCCGAGGCGCTCTCTACGATCGTGGTGTATCAACTTGCGCATCCCGGGCGTCCTGTCATATACAGCAGCGCAACTGGCACGATGGACCTACGGAATGGAGCCTTTATGGGCGGGACTCCGGAGATGGGGTTGATGTCTGCCGCCTTGGCTGAGATGGGACGTTTCTACGGTCTTCCCTCGACCTCGGCTGGATGCACCTCCGATGCGCGTGAAGCAGGTCCCGACGCTGTTCTCGAAAAAGTGGTCACATCCATTGCGCCGGTCCTGGCAGGATCAGACATCCTTGTAGGATTCGGTTCCGTGGAAAGCGACCAGCTTCTCATCCTGGAGCAGATCGTGGTGGATAACGAGATCGCTCACTTCTGCGAACGAGTCTTCCAGGGTGTGGATGTCAGTCCTGAGAAAGTCCTGACCGACGATATCTTAAAATTAGGTCCCGGCGGCAATTTCCTAACGCGACGCTCCACACGGAATCTGGCTCGCAGCGGCGAGTTGTATTTTTCCGGACTGCTCGACAGGCACACGCTCGAACAATGGACAAAACTGGGCAAGCCCGGGTTATACTCGAATGCACGCAAACAGGTCGAGGAGATCCTTGCTGAGCCGATGCAGGACCCGCTGCCTGATGATATTACCGGAAAACTTGAAGAAATACTGGATAACGCCGATAAAAAACTAGCATAATTTCTCTACTTACGTGTCATTGCGAGATGGGTCCCGCACTGAGCGGAGTGTAACGACACTTGCATCGCAGGCAAATGCGGGTGAGTCGAAGCGCCGCTCGAAGCAATCTCCCATTACTTTCAGCCATAATTTTTTCTGAGAACCTGAGATTGCTTCGCAACGATCGCTCGTAATGACATAACAAATAATCATCAAGGAGGCTACTATGTCTAAAGAACTTTTCAAAGCGATGGCGCAAAGTATCATCGATGGGGAGGATGATGTTGCCGCAGACCTGGCTAAACAGGCTGTCGAGGCGGGTATGGACCCGCTGGAAGCCATCACGAAGGGGTATATCGTGGGGGTGAACAATGTGGGCGATAGCTTTTCCTGCGGCAATGTCTTTTTACCCGAGCTCGTAATGGCGGGCGAAGCGATGAAAGCCGCGATCGCAGTTTTGGAACCCGAACTCAAGAAGAGAGGCACCGCACGGGATATTCTTGGCAAGGTGGTGCTAGCAACCGTTGAGGGTGATATCCATGAGATCGGCAAATCGCTGGTTGGCACGATGCTGACCGCGGCGGGATTCGAAGTGTACGACCTGGGAGTCAACGTGCCAACCGATAAGATCATCGCGAAAGCCGAGGAGGTGGGGGCAGATATTGTCGGCTTGAGCGCATTGCTCACAACGACAATGGTCAGGCAGAAGGAAGTCATCGATGCCATGGACCAGAAGGGTTTGCGGACTAAAACCCGGGTGATGGTTGGCGGCGCGCCGGTGACAAGTGACTGGGTGCAGAAGATCGAAGCCGACGGCTACAGCGAAGACGCCATCGGCGCGGTCAATGCGGCGAAGAATTTGATGAAAGAATAATAACTCCGCGCTGAGCGGAAGGCTGAGCAGTTGTTGCGAAGCCTGTAGTTGAAGCGCACTTTGACTACGCCGCCAACGAACTGCGGCTCCGCTCAGCGCGGTAAAGAGGCTCTATGAAAACAATCATAAGCAGTAAAACAAAAAAAGCGGTCATCAGCACAGATGGTCCTTTTGTGGTGATCGGCGAAAAGATCAACCCCACGGGACGCAAGAAGCTCGCCGCGGCGTTACAGGAGGAGAATTACGATTACGTCCGTGACCTGGCAAAGAAACAGATCGATGCGGGTGCAGACATCCTCGATGTCAATGTGGGTATGGCGGGAACAGACGATGAAGTTTTCCTTCCCAAGATCGTCAAAATCCTTGTGGAGGAATTCGATATCCCCCTTTGTCTCGACACGCCGAATCCCAAAGCGTTGGCGGCGGCGCTCCCGCTCGTGGAGGGACGGGCGTTGATCAACTCGGTGAACGGAGAGAAAAAATCGCTTGAAGCGGTTCTTCCGATCGTCAAGGAATTTGGCGCGGCAGTCATCGGCTTGACCATTGGCGAGGGCGGAATTTCGAACGATCCGCAAGAGCGTCTCGCCGCGGCTGGGAAGATCGTCGAACGCGCAGGGAAACTCGACATTTCACCCGATGATATTGTCATTGACCCGCTCGTTATGACCGTCGGCGCGGACAGCAACGCAGGACTGGTCACGCTGACCACTATCGAACTGGTGCGGCACGAGTTCGGCGTCAATGTCAATCTCGGTGCGAGCAACGTCTCCTTTGGCTTGCCCGAGCGCGACGTGGTCAACACAGCGTTTTTGGGTCTCGCCATCGGCGCGGGTGCGACCTGCGCGATCACCGACCCGATGAAGTACACACTCTCCATACGAGCCGTTGATCTCCTGCGCGGAAGGGATGGTTATGGGATGAGGTATTTGAAATACTACAGGGCACACGAGTCGGAGAAGGCTGATGCCTAATCGTGATTAGATCGAAATTCAAGAAAAGACCTGACCATTACTTGAAACAGTTTGTCAGGTCTCTTTTATAATCACTATATGAACATGGAAACCATCATCAACATCCTGGGCTGGACGGGTTCGATCCTGTATCTGCTTGCGTATGCGCTGGTCTCTGGGAAGAAGACCGAGGGCGATTCGCTCCTCTATCAGGGCATGAACATCATCGCGGGCGTTCTGCTCGTCATTTACACTCTCGCTTTGAACGCATATGCCACAACGGGTCTCAACGCCGTTTGGGTCGCCATTGGCGTGTTCACGCTGGGACGAAAATGGCTTACACGAAACTGATACCGCACTTCACTCCGTCTGCGCGCGTGGATGAAATTTCAAGTGAATCATCTCATTATCTCTTGACGATCCCTCCTGGAAAAGCGGATAAATACCGAGTCGCGCAACTTGATGACTATCCGCAGCTTTCAAGAGGACAATTCCCACATCGCTTCAGGGAAGGTCCTTCACTCCCGCTCAGGACAAGCCTCAGCCTGTCTGCCCGTACATCAAGCGACTCCATCCCTGGGACATGGGGATTCGGGCTGTGGAACGATCCATTCGGGTTTTCGCTTGGTTATGGCGGCAAGCCGTTCTGCCTCCCTGCGTTGCCGAATGCAGTTTGGTTCTTTGGGGCGTCGGAGGAGAATTATCTGTCGTTCAAGGAACCTTTCCGCCCTTTGCGGAGCGAAGCGCAGTCGAAGGGCGCATCGACTACAGATGGAGCATCAACCGCTCCATCTTTCGCTCAGCGAGGAAATGTGGCGAATGGATTTCTCGCACAATCTTTTCGCTCGCCAAAGTTTCATCCGATGTTGATTCTTGCGGGGCTAGCACTCCCTTTTTCACGCAAGTTGACGCGGCGGTTGATGAGCAAGGTCATCGCAGAGGAAGGCGTCGCGCTCAGCGTGGATGTCACCCAATGGCACAGATACAGGCTCAAGTGGAGTCTGAAGCGAGTGTCACTCGAGGTGGATGAGGCTCAAGTGTTCGAGGCGGATGTAAGCCCAAATCCGCCGTTGGGACTGGTCATCTGGATCGATAACCAATACGCGGCATTCACCCCTGAGGGAAAGATCGGGTTCGGGGTCTTGGAAAACCCCGAACCTGCGTGGTTGGAAGTAAAGGATATAGAGATGTCACTCTGAGAGAGCCGTCGGTTGCATCTTTCAAAATCGATTGCCGGGATTTCATTATCAATTGTGAAATCGGATACAATTAGTCTTGATTAGGAATTTGGTAGAATCTACCTGACCTATCTAAAACCGGCGGAGAGAGATCCGCAAGTTATCCTCGCGCCTAAATATAGTCTTTCCATTTCTTTAAACGTACACTCTCGTGTAAAGAGCGTACCGGTAATGCGCTTCGGATTTGGCGCCGTGGAGCAGCTCAATGACAAAATTAAGTTACAGCACCTTTGGCTTGACCAACCTCGACTTTTTGGACGCGATCGATGTGGTGAACCAGGCAGGATACCCGGGCATCGAACTGTCCTTTCATCGCGACCAGTTCAACCCCTTCAACATCACCGACGAGTATCTTGCAGCGATCAGAACGAAGTTTGAGAAAACGCGCGTGCGCCCCGCCTGCGTGGCGACCGCCTCGCACTTCTTCACCCCCTCCCGCCCGCATGAACCATCGCTGATGTGCATCGACACAGCCGGGAGAAAGCGCCGTATCGACCTCGTCAGGCGCGGGATTGACGTTGCCAGAAAACTGGGAGTGGACCTCGTCACGTTTGGAAGCGGGTTCATCCGCGACGAACATGTGTCGAATCCATCCATCGACCCGAACGAACTGCTCGTGGACAGTATCCATCAATGCCTGAAGTTGGTCAGGGATGATGAAGACATCACCCTTTTGATCGAGCCTGAACCCGGCATGTTCATCGAGACGCTCGAACAGGGCTTGAAACTGGTGGACGAGGTAAACTCCCCGCAGTTCAAATTGCATTTGGACTTGTGCCACAACTATTGCGGCGAGAGCGATTACATCGGCGCGCTGGCGCTCGCTGCGCCTCAAGCAAGATACCTGCACGTTTCAGACGCGCGCGAAGGCTATAACTTGAAGATAGTCAAAATGTCTGAAACACTGACGTTTGATATGGACTTCGCATCTTATCTCGTTTATTTCCCCCAGACCGCCGATTTCCTGCTGCTCGACCGGAACAACCCGATCTACTTTTACGATGACCCACCCGACTCCGGGCAGAAGAAGGCCGCGGACGATCTCGCAGGCAACGCCGGCATTACTGCGCCGATCGCATACGTGGATTACAACACACTGCATGCTGGCGCCACACCGCTGGAGCCTGAAATATTCACCTATCTCATCTCGGTGCCGGGACTGAGTTTCGATGTTCTGGAACGGGCGCGACCCATTATCATGTACCTACGCACAACAAAGAACGCAGATGGAAAACTGCTCATGGACAAGATGGTTGCGAACACGCTCACCGGCATCGTCCATTTCCATGAGATCCCCGGCGAGGGCACTCTCGATTTTGAGGCAAGTTTCAAGGCATTGAACGACAATGGCTTCAATGGTTATGCTTCGGTCGAGTTATATCACCACGTGGCTTCATGGGAAAAAGCCCTCGCCGACAGCTACGACCACCTTTCCCAATTTGTGGATGTCAATCCCTGACAACACAGGAGGCAGAATGATCAACCTTGAAGAACTCGGATGGGAAACCCATACCATCGGAGAATTGGACCACCAACTACTGAAGGCGCCGCACGTAAAATTGCGGGCGTTGAAAACCGGCGAAAACGGCGACGGCGTCTTCGCCGTGGATCTGCGCATCAACCGCCCGAACACCGAATATCTGTCCACTACAGAACTACATTCCTTCGAACATTTCCTGCTCTACGGCTTCCAGAAGTACCTGCCGGAGAACTTCGTCAGCGTTGCGCCGATGGGATGCCAGACCGGTTTTTACCTCATCCTGCTGAATGAGGGCAGTGCCGAAAGGATCTGCGGTATCTACGAAGACATCCTGAACGACATACTCACCGCCACTGAAGTGCCCTATGCCAACATCGCCCAGTGCGGACATTACGAAAATCACAGCCTCGAGTTGGCGCAGGATGTGGCAAAAAAATTACTGGATGCAAAATCTGAGTGGCGAAACGTTCTATGACAGGTAGAATGAACAGCTGGCGCGTTTCACACCAGCGGACAGTCGAATACGATGTAGTGAATTGCCACAACGTGTTCGACACACAGAATGAAGGGTTGTTGTCCGTTGGCAGGAGAAAGAACACCCGCCGTTTCATCATTATCGACGAAAGCGTCCATGACCTTTACTCCCAGGCGATCATGGATTACTTCGACTTTCACAAGGTGGAAGCGAGGGTATTATCCATTCCTGCCGGGGAAGGGAACAAAACCGTCGACAATTATCTTTGGATACTGGAAGAGCTTGACCGCTTCCCCATCAACCGAAGGGATGAACCGATCATCGCCATCGGTGGCGGCGTGCTTACCGATATTGCCGGGTTCGTCGCCAGCAGTTATCGCCGAGGCATCCCCCACATCAAGGTGCCCACGACCCTTATGGGGTACGTGGATGCGGCCGTCGGAGTCAAGACCGGCATCAACTTCAACGATCACAAGAATCGTCTTGGATCCTTTGAGCCACCCAAAAAAGTTCTCCTTGACCGGGGTTTCCTCAAAACCCTGCCCGAACGCCATATCCTGAACGGTATGGCTGAGATCATCAAGCTGGCCGTCATCAAGGATGTGAATTTATTCAGCCTGCTGGAGGCGCATGGGAAATCGTGCGCCGCCTGTAATTTTCAGGATGAGATCAGCGCATCCATTCTGGACCGATCGGTTGGCGGCATGCTCGAGGAGCTTCAACCCAATCTGTTCGAAGATGAACTCTCCCGCCGGGTGGATTTTGGACACACATTCAGTTATGGATTCGAAGCCCATCACGATTCGCACCTGCTTCACGGAGAGGCCGTGCTGATCGACATACTGCTTTCCTCGATCCTTGCCTGGACGAGAAACCTGTTATCCGGTCAGGAGTTGAATCGTCTCTTTGATCTGGTCTCCTCACTCGGTATCCGCCCCAACCTTGACTATGTCTCCCCCGCGCTTCTCTGGGAAACTCTGGAGGAACGGGTTTATCACAGGAACGGACAACAGCGCGTTCCATTGCCCGGAGGGCTGGGACAGTGTGTGTTTGTAAACGACATCGAATTCAAAGAGATCGAATCTGCCTGCAAGACCCTCGAGGAACGGATAAACCATGAGCCAATTTATCAATACTGATACAGATGAAATTAAAAAGTTCGACGGCGTTGCCCAAATCTGGTGGGACCCTAAAGGGGAGATGGGTACCCTGCACACGATCAACCCCCTGCGGACAAAATTCATCACGGATGGTTTTGATCTCGCCGGGAAAAAAGTTCTGGACGTGGGATGCGGCGGCGGCATTCTGACCGAGGCACTGGCAGAGGCAGGCGCAATCGCCACCGGAATCGATCTCTCGAATGATTCCATCGAGGCTGCAAAACTGCATGCGGCGCAAGTCGGCTCGAAAGCCAAATATCGCTATGAGAACATCGAGGAAACGGCATCCAGGCATGCAGGTCAGTTCGATGCGATCACCTGCATGGAAATGCTCGAGCACGTGCCTGAACCGGCAAAGGTCATCGATGCGTGTTCGCGTCTCTTGAAGCCGGGCGGTCATGCTTTCTTCTCGACAATCAACCGCACGCCCAAAGCATTCATCATGGTCATTTTTGGCGGCGAATATATACTGCGTTTGCTTCCGCGAGGGACACACACATACAAAAAACTGATACGGCCAAACGAATTAAAAGCCTGGGCAAGGGAAAGTGGACTCGAATTTCGCCGCCTTGCCAGCCTGATCTACAACCCGTTTACTCGAGAATTCAGAGTCAACGAAGTGGAAGATAACAATTACATGGTCCACTTCGTCAAATCAAATTCATGAAAGGTGTATCCATGAACCGCTTCTTTGCATTGTCACGCACATCACACGCCATTCTTGACCTCGCCACCCCGGCTTTCGTTGCATTGCTCTGGCTTGGCGGACTGCCTGAATGGCACATCATCGCGCTCTCGATCTTCACGGCATTTGCGGGGTACACAGCCATTTATGCACTCAATGATCTTGTTGGCATGGCGGTAGACCGGGAAAAATTCTCCCTCGGCGGGATGAACGAAGGATATTCTGTTGAAGCATCTGAAATGCGATACCCCCTCGCACGGAATATCCTGCCCTACAACAAAGGATTGGCATGGATGCTCTCGTGGCTCGTCCTTGGCATGATCGGGTCTTACTTTCTCAATCCCGTGATCGTGCTCATCCTTCTTGGAGCCGCTGTTCTGGAGGTGATCTACGTATTGCTGTTGAAAGTCACTTACTTGAGGGTTTTCGTCAGCGGACTGGTCAAATCGAGCGGACCGATTGCGGCCGTCTTTGTGGTCGATCCAAGCCCGTCCTTATCCTCCCTGCTCCTTTTGTTCGCGTGGCTGTTCTTTTGGGAGGTGGGCGGACAAAATGTCCCTGCAGACTGGAACGACACGGTGGAAGACAAACGCATAAATGCAAAGACCATTCCCATTCATTTTGGATTAGACAAGGCTGGCATCATCGTAATATTGACACTGGTAATTACAGTGGCAGCGAGTGCATTTCTACCGACCATTTCCCCCCTCAACCTGGGCCTGCCATATATTCTGCTGAGTCTGACAATCGGGTTCATCCTCCTTTTACAACCCGCTTACCAACTAAACAAGAACAAGACCGATGGCCGCTTCGCAGCGAAATTATTCGACAGGGCTAGTTTTTACCCAGTGGCACAATTCGCGCTTATTTCCATTCTCTTGGTCGTAACGACCTTTACGAGTTAAGCGTTTCACATGATTCATTAAATCGAAAAGGAGCAGGCAGTTAACCCACTCCTTTTCGATTGTTATTTCAACCCCAAAAATTCTTTACCAGTTCAGCCGTGAAGGGAATCACACGCAGGAGCACATCGATCAACAAGCCAAACATAAATAGCGACCCGAATCTTCGGTTGTTGTAGAAGGCATACCCAACGAAGAACAGAGGCCAGCCGCGCTGTCCTTCAGGCTTTTCTGCCGGCTTCGGTTTTAGGAAAACGGGATAAATCTGCAGGAAGGCGGGCAGCGCCAGGAACACGATCAACATTACAGGCGTGAAGAATTTGACCGCGATCAGGTAGAGCGTGAACAGATACGGCAGGATCATCATCGCCAGCACCGTGTAACGTGAAGCTTTTTCACCGATGACCACAGGCAGGGTGTGAATGCCTTTCTTTTCGTCCATGTCGAGCTTGTCGATGTGTTTGCCGAAGATAACGGTCGTCACGCCAAGAACATACGGAAGGCTTGCAAGGACAACATTCCAACTCCACTGCTGCGCAAGGACGAAGTACCCACCACCGATCATCAGGGGTCCCCAGACGATCAGCACAGCCACTTCACCGAGGGCAAGTCCTTTGAGCGGCCATGTGTAGAACAAAAGGAAGAATGTGCCAAGTCCGAGCAGTGTCCATGCAATTGGGTTGAATCCAGTATATTGCATGAGGTAAACTCCGAAGGACAGCGCAATCAGGGCGGTCACAGCAAAGTAGGTGAGATGCTGGCGTTTCGTCATCAATCCGCTTGCCACAGGCTGCGCGCCGTAGATGTTGCGGTAGTAATTGTCCTTGTCGACGCCGCGGACGAAGTCGGTGTAATCGTTGAAGATGTTGTTGCTGGCATGGGCGAGGATCAACCCGAAGGTGAGGGCGATCCAGGGCAGGAAATTGAACGATCCATCGCGCCAGGCGAAAAGTCCCGCGAGAGCCGCTGAGATGAATGTCATCACGAGGACAGCCGCACGCGTCGAGATCAGCCATTTGGAGATGACGTCCAACCCATCCCATTCGGATTTTGAAACTTCGGGAACCACATTTAAGGCTTTGCGCCACATTGTAAAATTCATGATTTGTACTCCTTGATAGAATTTGACAAATTATACCCAAACAACCGGCAATCGCCCTTGATGTTTGTCAGAAAGATTTTGGATGATTATCCCGTTTTACCCTGATCTTGCGGCGAGGCAGGAAGCGTGAAGAAAAACACCGCCTCCATCCCCGCTTCGCTCTCGACCCAGATCCTGCCGCCGTGAAATTCGACAATCCGCTTGACGAGCGCAAGACCAACACCCGTGCCGTCGCTTTGCACGTCGAGTTTATTGAACAAGCCAAAGATTCGGTCTTTGAATTCAGGGGCAATCCCAATGCCGTTATCCTTTACGAATAGAATAGGCATATCGTTAAGCTCGCCTGCCTGACCAATGGCAACGACAGGGTTCGGCTGATCTGACATGAATTTTACGGCGTTGTCAACCAGGTTTTGAATGACCTCAAGAATCCTCTGCCGATCCACATGAATCACTGGCAAGTCTTCGTCCACCTGCATTTGAATCTTATTCTGCGTGATAGGTCCGTGCAACATTTCAATCGTCTCCATCACAAGATCCTTGAAGCGGACAGGTTCGGGTTCACTGGTCAGCCTGCCAACACGCGAGAGCTCGAGCAGATCATCAAGAAGGTTTTGCATCTTTTTTGCCGCGGCATTGATGCGTTGCAGGCTCCTTTCAAGCCGCTCCCTATTCCCAGAGTTTATATCCTCGCGGATGTAGCCAAGGAACCCGCTGATGGTAATAAGCGGAGATTTCAAGTCATGCGAGACGGTGTAGGTGAATTGTTCCAATTCAGCATTCTTCTTTTCAAGCTCTTCAATCAGGTTTTCGCGTTCAATCGTTGCCCATGTGCGCACTGTAACATCCCGCACCATGGCAATGACAGTCTCCGCATCGCTCTGTACCACACTTGCTTCATAATATCTTTGTTTGTCGTATTCAGGGAGTTGATATTCGAACACCTGCAATAACCCCGACTCGAGCGCACGCTGTATTGCAAACATGGTTTGCTCTGCCACATCAGATGGCATGATCTGCGAGATATTCCTCCCTAAAAATTCTTCGGGCGGAATAAGGGGATTGGTAGTGGATGATGGGACAAACCGCAAGATGTCACCTTTGTAATCAAATTCAAAAATCATGTTCGGGATGGCTTCGAGCAGGGCGCGTGTACGGGTTTCGGTTCTCTCCAATGCCTCTTGCGTCTCTTTCATGGCAGTAATATTCAGCTGAGTACCCCAACAACCTAACAACTTTCCATCTTCGACCCTGCCAACCAGAGTATTCAAAAAATGGACAATCTCTCCATCCACCGTCTTTTCTGTAGTTTCAATTTCTACGCCGCGATAATCGTTCTTTACCATTTCAAACGTTGCACGCATGGCGCTTTGATTGAAATCGCCTGCATACAAATCACAAAGTCTCATGCCAATAATTTGATCCTTGCTTGCAAACCCATACATGCGCGCCAGCGATTCATTGCAATCTTGAAGGATACCAGTGTTATAAATCAACTGCACTTGCTCTTCGACAGGCAATGCCGTGGAAACAGGCTTGTCAAACCCAATGAACCAGATTCCCTCCAGACTCGAATCAATAAAGTTTCGATATTTCTCTTCGTTTGTTTTCAATTCATTTTCCTGCACAGCGGTCAATGCCTGCCTTATAGTGGCAACCATAGGATAAACAAAAGCAATCAATAAAAGAAAGATCGCCGTCAACTCCCAAGCCATACTGTACGGCGAATCGCTTATTGGGGACCGCAACCCCACGACCTCACCAATTGCCATGCCCCAAATGACAAAGATACTCATCATAGAAACAACCAGGGACACACGCCAACTTGCAATCAGGGCGGAGACCACAACAATAAGAATGTAAGATGTTATCGCTGTATCGCGAACACCATCGGCAATCCATGCCTGGTATGTCATTAATACCCAGGTTGAAAAGATTAGGGGAATTGCCACATATTTTCCATGCCCTCTTTTCAATGCAAAAAGCAAGAGGGCATGGATCGTAAACAATATAACATTTGGGTGTGTTTCATTTGAGTTGACAGGTTCAATTCGCCAGGGGCAATCTTGCATAAGCAGTAGCATGTTGCAAAGGGGTGGGCTGCTCGACAAGCATGTGCGGAGCGGGTTGT
>DATDAG010000322.1:0-4890 GCA_036525495.1 Anaerolineales bacterium | reverse complement strand
GCCTTCCCCATGGATGGCGGACGGGTATTGCGTGCCCTGCTGGGTTTACGTATGGAGTATGTCCGTGCCACGCAAATCGCTGCCAATGTGGGGCAGGCTTTTGCCCTCATCTTTGGGTTCATCGGTTTATTTAGCAATCCCTTCCTGCTCTTCATCGCCTTCTTCGTTTATATTGGCGCTTCGCAGGAAGCCAGTATGGTGCAGATGAAGAACTCAGTCAGCGGGATACCTATTACTCGTGCGATGCTTACAGATTTCAAGACACTATCCCCGCGTGATAAGCTCTCGCAGGTGGTGGGCTTGATCCTTGCGGGTTCGCAACACGATTTCCCTGTAGTGGATGCCACAGGACGAGTAGCAGGCATCCTTGAAAGAGATGCGTTTATGCTGGCGCTCACCCAACATGGACAATCCGCTTCCGTCATGGATTTTATCCGCCGCGATCTGCCCGAAGTCGACTCGTATGAGATGCTTGAGATGGCGCTCATGAAATTGCAGGAGGCTGGCTCAAAAACCCTGCCTGTCACTCATGGCGGACAGTTGGTGGGGTTGGTTACAGCGGAAAATATCACAGAATACCTGATGATACGCTCGGCATTGCGAACTGCGGGTGTAATCCCTATTGGATAAGAGATCTCTTATTTTGTGATATGAAACATTGAATTTGCCATATAATCTGCAAATCCCCCCGATGGGGAGTAGCCGCCCAGCAATGGGATGCACAGTCGTCAATACAGACCCAGAGGTCTCGGCTGTACAAGTAAAGGCAAGACCATCGCCAAGAAGATATTCTCTTTGGCGGTGGTCTTTTTGTTTATCTCTGTGTTAGCAAGCCCGAGCGGCAGCTCGAAATGATGAAAGATGAAATTTTAGAAATAAAAGGTGATCAATATGCTCGACACATTTGAACAAACAATTCTCTCTGGTTTGCAAGCCATCTTTGACCAGTTCGGCTGGCTGGGTGTATTCGGCTTAATGATCTTCGAAAATGCCACAGGCATTACACCTGCAGAAGTCATCCTTGCCTTTGCGGGCTGGATGCTGATCGAACGTCACGGCATTTCGCCGACGTTCATCCCGCTGGCGGGTGTCTACGCAGGGTTGGGCAGCGCCATCGGTGCGTCCATTACCTATTGGGTGGCGCGCATCGGAGGCCGCCCCATGATTGACCGCTTTGCTAAGTTTTTTCGCATCAATCTTGGTTATATCGAACGCATTGAAGACCAGGTGCGCAAGTGGGGAGCGAGTATCGTTCTGGTTGGGCGCTTCCTGCCTGGGCTCAGGACACTCATCAGTATTCCAGCAGGGCTGGTTAGAATTCCCTTCCCGAAATTTTTTCTTGCCACTTTCGCCGGGGCGTATGTTTGGTGTACACTGTTGATTGGCGCAGGATATATCCTTGGCGTAGAATGGATGTTGATCAGTGACTACATCAAAACGCATCTGCCGCTAGTCTTTGCACTTGGTTTTCTGGGAATGGCATCCTATTTGATCTACTACTACCGCGCACACATCCCTGCCTTGGCATGGATACGCTCAAATCATAAAAGGTTGGACTCATAATGAACTGGCATCTTCAATCTGCTGAAAAATCTCTCGAAGCGCTTCAAACGGGACCTGAAACTGGTCTCGCCCAAACCGAAGCGGACTCACGCCTCAAGCAATACGGGCGCAATGAACTTGTTGAAAAAGGCGGGCGCACACCGCTCAAGATATTGTGGGAGCAACTCACCGCCACGATGGTGCTCATCCTCATCGCAGCGGCAGTGGTTGCTGGCTTACTAGGTGATTTGAAGAACACAATTGCCATTTCTGCCATCGTGATTCTTTACGCCATTCTCGGATTCATTCAGGATTATCGAGCTGAGCAGGCGATTGCCACGCTCAAAAAATTATCCGTGCCGAATGTGCGTGTATTGCGTGACAAAACTCTTAAGGAAATCTCTGCCCGCGAACTTGTGCCTGGCGATATCATCCAACTCGAGGCAGGGAACGTGTTGCCCGCTGATGTCCGTTTGCTCGAAGCGGTTAACCTCCGCATTCAGGAAGCCGCGCTCACCGGTGAATCAGAGCCCGTTGGAAAGCAGATCAATGCGCTTTCTGGCGAAGACCTGCCTCTTGGTGACCGCCGTAACATGGGTTATATGGGAACCATCGTTACACAGGGACGTGGTCTCGCGCTGGTCATTGCCACAGGCATGCAAACCGAACTTGGCAAGATCGCCGATCTCATTCAGCAAAGTGGAAGCGAAGAAACACCACTGCAAAAGCGGCTCGACCAACTCGGAAAAAATCTCGCGATTATTGGTGTTGTGATTGCTGTTCTTATCGCTGTGCTTGGTCTCTTGCGCGGCGATGAACTTCGTCACATGCTGCTCACAGCTGTCAGTGTTGCGGTAGCGATTGTCCCTGAGGGGTTGCCCGCCGTAGTCACTATCACGCTCGCGCTCGGCGCCCAGCGCATGCTCACCAAAAACTCCCTCATCCGCAAACTTCCCGCGGTGGAAACGCTCGGCTCGGTCACTGTGATTTGTTCCGATAAAACGGGTACGCTGACGGAAAATAGGATGACTGTCACTGTGTTGGATGTGGCTGACCACGAACTTGATCTGACCACCCTCATGGAAAAAGACGGTTCGGTTCATGCGACCCGTAACCTTGGCACGCCAGCCCAATCATCCCTTTCGCTGACAGCCATCGGCGGCGCGTTGTGCAATGACGCCCATCTCGTTGACGAAGGCGATGACCGTTATCACACCATCGGTGACCCAACGGAAGGTGCCATGGTCGCCGCCGCCGCCAAGATGGGATATTGGAAATCGTCGTTGGATCGTTCATTTCCGCGTGCAGGAGAATTGCCGTTCGACTCAGAACGCAAACGCATGACAACTGTCCATCACTTGAAGGAATATGATGAGTCTATCCTTGCGGGAATTGATGTCAGCAGGTATCGCTACATCGCTTTCACCAAGGGAAGTGTTGACGGGTTGTTGAATCTGTCAAATCAGGTTTGGGTGAATGGAAAGGCTGAAACGCTCGACGCAGGCTGGAGGTCCAGAATTGAAGCGGCAAATGAGCGTCTTGCTACGAAGGGGATGCGTGTGCTCGGAGTCGCATTACGTTTGTTGAACCAAATCCCTGATGTCATCCAAACAGACCTTGAACAAAAACTGATATTCGTCGGATTGTTCGGCATGATCGATCCGCCGCGTGAAGAGGTGAAAAATGCGGTTGCGATCACAAAGACGGCAGGTATCCGTACGGTGATGATAACGGGCGATCATCCGCTTACGGCACAGGAAATCGCGCGGCAGTTGGGTATTGCTGATAACGGACATGTGTTGACGGGTATTGAACTTGAGAAGTTGAGTTTTGAGGAATTGAAGAATGTCGTGGATGGTGTGCGTGTGTTCGCGCGTGTGTCGCCTGAACATAAGTTGAAGATCGTGCAGGCATTGCAAGAGAATGGACATATTGTTTCGATGACGGGCGATGGTGTAAACGACGCGCCTGCGTTGCGTCGCGCGGACATTGGCGTGGCGATGGGCATCACGGGCACGGATGTTTCGAAGGAAGCTGCCGATATGATTTTGCTCGATGATAACTTTGCGACGATCGTTTCAGCGGTGAAAGAGGGGCGGACGATCTACGATAATATCCGCAAGTTTGTGCGTTTCAGTGTGGCGGGGAATATCGGCAAGGTCTTGGTGATGTTATTGGCTCCGTTTTTGGGAAAACCGATTCCACTGTTGCCGTTGCAGTTGCTCTGGTTGAATCTTTTAACCGACGGCTTGCTCGGGCTTGGCATGGGCGTGGAAGCACCTGAAAAGGACACGATGAGCCGCCCGCCGTATTCACCGAAGGAAGGTGTGTTCTCGCGCGGTGCTGGCTTGCAGGTGATCTGGGTCGGTATGTTGATCGGTGCGTTAGCCTTGGGAATTGGTGCTTGGTATTATTTCACGGGTCGTGAACAGTGGCAGACGATGGTCTTCACGTTTCTTGCCTTTGTGCAGGTCTTTCAGGCATGGGCTTCTCGATCAGGAAAAGAATCCGCTTTTTCAACGCCTTTACTTTCCAATCCATTGTTATTTTGGATGATGTTGGTTGTGACTGCCTTACAGTTGGCTGTGATCTACACTCCGCCTGCCGCTGAGTTTTTCTCTGTCAGGCCGCTTGGATTTGTCGACCTATTGGTCGCAATTGGTGCAGGGTTTATTGTGATGTTGATTATGGAAGTAGAAAAAAGATTTCGCAAGTAGTTATATAGTACACGTGAATTACGGAGATGCATTTGTCTCTGTGATTCACGTAGGAATTAGTCTTCCTTTACCTGATAAAGTAAATTGTCATCCACGTTGTACATCAACGGTGCGACCTGAACTTTTGGGTATCGTAACCGTAGACGATGGGTTTCGCTCGCGATGAACTCCACTTCGTTACCGATCTCGAACATAGGTGCGAATTGGTTGAAGTGTTGTTCAGCCCTTTCCTGCTCCCAGCCCGCGTTTTCCACGAGGCCTTCTATGAATGTTTTCTTTTTCGTGGCAAGACTGACCATCCCACAATTGTTGTGACCGATCAGCGCGATGTTCCGCACGCCGCCCACTGCAATCGCATATGAGACTTTGAACTCGCTATGCCGCAGGTTTGCCCCGCCCGCGCGGATGATGTAGGAAAAATTGTCAGGTATCTTCAAGTGTTTACGATGGTCCATACACATGCCGACCAGCAATTGCGCCTGGGTGTAGGTTTCATATTCGCGGTCAAGATTATGGTATTCAAGCAAAAGCCCCACAGACGTATCGCGGTATTCGGGGAAGATATCTGGTTTTTTTGTGACAGGGGTTAGTTTAAACATGGGATTTTATCTCCTGAAATCATTATAAACAA
>DATDAG010000321.1:0-20009 GCA_036525495.1 Anaerolineales bacterium | reverse complement strand
TCCATCGGGCGGGACATGGTCGTATCTTCACCGCGTACCAGGAGCTGGTTACCTTTTGGCAACACTTCACTGATCACACCTTTCACATAATTGACTTTATATTTTTCCTGCGCGGGCCAGTAGATCTCGTTCTCCCAGTAGCCATACATGCGCATGTCAATATAGAAGATCATCACCTTTGAATCAGGCAGCTGCTGTCGTAATTCGATCGCCTGTTTGCTAGCAATACCACAGCAAACTTTTGAACAATATTCGTTACCGATCTGGCGATCACGCGAACCCACACACTGCACGAACGCGATCTTCTTTGGCGCTTCGCCATTCGATGGGCGCACCACGTTATGTTCCTTCAACATCTTTTCAAGATCGGTCAACGTGATGACATCAGGGAACGAATAGTAGTTGTAGTATTGCGTGGCGCGGCCTGGATCAAAATGCTGGAAGCCTGTAGCAACAATAACCGAACCAACGTTCAGGGATTCGGCTTTGCCGCCCGCTTCGATCTCAACCGTGAAATTGCCAGCTTCTCCAGACAGTGACTTCATTTCGGTCTGATACTTCACTTCCACATTGGGGTTATTCGTGACCGCAGCAGACATTTCAGCCATCGCTTCAGACGCGTCACGCCAGTGATGGGTCAGCTTGGCATAATTCTCGCGATCTGGTGTGCCGCCGAGACGTTCACGTTTTTCAATGAGAATGGCTTCCCCGCCCAGTTCAGCCACGCAGCGAGCAGACTCAAGTCCTGATGGTCCGCCGCCGATGATGAGTACTTTGCCAGATGTCATATTATTTCCTCCGAAGGTATTAAGCCGTCAAATGAATGGGTTGATCTGCATCTTCCCAGGTAATTCCAGATTTTGTGCCTGCGCGGATCTGATCAAGGTCGCCCTGGAACTCGTCCCAGTATTTCTGCCAGTTGATGCCAAGTTTCTCGAGGAACGGACGCCAATCTGTTGAATGCCAGTGGAACTGCACTACGCGGAAAGGATGTGCTCCCATCGCCAAAGCCGCGACCTGCGCGTCAGACAAAACGGGGACACCCACTTTGCGGTCATGTGCTTTGGCTGCAAACTGGCTTTTATCAAGAGTGGTCACACAACCTGTGTCGTGCGTGACTGTCAGATCGGGGTTGGCTTCGTTGATCATGGTCTCAATTTTGCGAAGAACTGCATAAGAGCGGGTGAAGTCGCGTTGAACAAGCACGTGACGGAAACCAAATCCACAGCAATCGAACCAGGTTGAGTAATCCGCAACGTTCATGTTAAGTTTTTCAAGTAGGGCTGTAACAACTGCGGTGCGCTGCCCGCCGTAGATTTCGGGATCGTAGATGGCATCTTCCGCAACAATCTTGTAGTAGTGACAGGCAGGATGTACGGTGGCTGTGATGGCGCTCATGTCCACGAGTTGGCGCTCAGCAAATTTATCGCGCATGGCATAAACCCACTCACTGTAATGAACAATTTCTTCAGGGATAACAAGGGGTTTTCCCATCTTATCAAGAATGCGGCGGACATCATCGCGCAAGTCTTTGTGATGAACAAGCTGTTCGCGGATCTCCTTGTAGTGACCGAAGGATGTACCACAATGGATTAAAGGGAAGTATCCAGTCTCATAGGCGGCTGCAAAATTGCGTGACATAACGGCGGCTTGTCCCACTGCGTTGGAGGCTGCAGACGCATAATAGTTCCAGCCAGTACAGGATGTTTGATCTGTGGGATCGTGATAATCCAAATTAAATTGGCGATGAAGCCAAAGGATGGATGATGCGTAGCCAGGGATATGTCCGCAGTGGCCGCAGGATTTGTGATGCCAGGTGTGCTCGATGGGGATCTTTTTCTTGCGCCCATATTTGGTCGTAAATTCCACATAAGGCTCGGGAACCTTTTGCAGGATGATCTCACCCTTGGCTTCAAGTTCCAGCAAGCGGTCGTGCATGTCTTCTGTCGGCGCGACAGAGGCATCACGGATGACGGGTTTTGATTTTCGTTCCAGGATCTCTTCAACTGTGGTCATATTTTCGGTCATAGTGTTCTCCAGTTTTCAGCGTGGATCAAACCATTAAGTCAGAATCAAGTTTGGGTTAAGCGCGAAGCGTTTAACCCTCTTCCAATTCTTCTTCCATTACTTCGGTCAACAGGTCATACAGGCTTTCATCCAATTCTTTGATGATGTCCATATTGCCAGACTCGAACCAGATGGTGTACAGTTCAAGAAGCGTTTTACGATCTGTGCGCCAGGCAACATCGGTCAACCCGCGGATCGAATCCATAGGAATGGCTTTACGCCAGACGTGCATGTTTTCGGTAAAGCCCTGCACCCACGGACCCCAGTCGGGGAAGAAATCGGGCTGGAGCATATCAGGCGAAACCTGATTGCCTTTGAGCATGACCTTATAGATCACACGGCTGTAACCTTGCAAAGCATCTTTCGATTCTTGTAATCCATTTTTGAGGGAGACTTCGCGCAAAATGGTGACCAGCCCCCCAGGGTTGTTTTGACGCGGACAACGTACGCAGGAGAAGCATTGTGCGCAATTCCAAATGTCTTCAGTGATGATGTCGTAGATACGTTCAACATCTTCGCGTGCCATGGCCTGCGCGATCACACGCGGACTGAAATCATAGAAACGCGCGGACGGACAAGCCGAAACACAAATACCGCACTCGTAACATCCATACAGGAAGTCTTCGTAGCGCGTATCATTCTTGACCTCAAGAAAGAGGCGTTCCTTTTCTTCGTAGGTCGCTTCGGGATGACGACTTTCAGCCTTGCCTGGATTCCAATTATCTAATGTGGTAGGCATTGTGCCTCCTAAAATGTTGAAACGTGGGATCGTTGAGACGCTAAAAAGAAATCACTGCATCGGCATGAACAGCCATGTCATTGAATGCAGCGCCACCGATCATCTCCACACCCTCGATCATGTCATCCATTGTGAAACCATGCAGGTCGAGCGATGGCTGACAGACAAAGAGCCGCACGCCCATGTCAATTGCCTGGTCGATGAAGTATTTCAGTTCCCTCCCACCGCCTCCCGCCTTGGGAACAACGATCTCATCTCCCGCACCTTTTGATAGACACTGTGGTCCGTTCATCGTAAAGTAGATGCAGACCTCGTTGTCCATTGCGGCCGCGGCGGTCGCGAGAAAGAACGGCGTAGCCGTCCGCTCGGGGTCTTTCCTTCCGTGAGTTTGGACGTACAAGATCTTTTTCTCATCAGGGTCGTTCGATTTCCACATAACTGCCCTCTCCTCTTTTTATTAGAAACTTGCAACTGCTTCATCCACAGATGGATACACCTTGAGTAATTCCAACATTCCGACGGTCCGTAAGACCGTTTCAACAGACTCGGTGACACAAGCCAGACTGACCCCGCCATTTGACTTTTGTGCAGTCTGTAATGTCCTGACGATGGCGCGTACCCCCGCGGATGACATATACACCACTTCCTTGAGATCCAATACCAACTGTTTATTTTCGCGTACAATTTTTGCCAGTTCAGTATCCAGCATTGAGGCAGTAAAAGAATCCACTCTGCCTGAAACGGTAACTACAGCTACGTTTCCGTTGAGTTCGTGTTTTACAGAAAAATCGTCCATCTTTTCTCCACTCCGGGTTTTATATAAATCGGCGGTTAAGTGATCTTAAGCCGCCGATTTCCAATTAGATGAACAACTGCACATCCGCGTCTGCAGCATATTCTAGGAAGGTCGCCGCGCCGCCGATCTCTGCTTCTGAAATGAAGTCTTCTCTTTTAAACCCGAAGACATCCATTGTCATTTGGCAACCGATCAGGCGAACATCCATTTCGACCGCCATATCGCGCATCTCTTCAATGGTAGCCACACCTTTGTTCTTGAAAGTCTGTTTCATCAGGCTCGTGGCAACCGATTCAAATCCGGGCACGTTCGCCATGAGCAGGTTTGGCATGGGCCAATTGATATTCTGGAAACCTTCAGGTCCAAAGGGCATTTTCATCGGCATGGCTGGGTTGCCCAAAGGTGAGACTGCGGCAGTCAGTTTTGGTTTTAGCAGGGGCAAGCCGAAAAAGGTAAAGAAAACGCCTACCTCCCAACCCATCGCAGCTCCTGCAGTCGCAAGAATGAATGGGGGATAGGCCCAATCAAGAGTCCCTTTGCTGGAAATGAGAGCCAGTCTCTTCGGAGCATTCGGATCAGATTTTGACATGTTAACCTCTCTTTAAAGTTAATGATACCGTTGCGATTTTTCCTGACACCGTGCATCAGGATTGTGCGAAAAGCAATCTCTCATAGAAAAAGGAAACTGCTTCGCTCCATCGCAGTGGCACCCGCTTTATTTCTTGCGGAAGAAGAAGACAAACTTCCCATCTTCCTGCATGGACCGGAGCAAATCATTCCCCGTTTGCCTGCTCCACGCCTCCATATCCGGCGGCGCGCCGGGATCTGTCGCGATCATTTTCAGGATCTGTCCCGATTGCAGTTCCTTGATCGCTTTGGAAGTCTTAACAACAGGCAGAGGGCAGAGCATACCTGAACAATCCAATACCTGGTCTTCCTTTATTACATCTGTCATGGTGCCTCCTTTGGGCTGGGTAAATAATAATAAAACGGCGACCGAATCGCCATACCGCACGCAGGGGAATTTACCTCCCCCGCGCGGGGGATATAAAAATTCATCCCCGCAATTCGGATATAATCCATTTTACAACTTTCATGTACAAAAAACTACTGTCAATTTTTCAACCTAACCGCGTTTTTTCATTTTTGGTTATCTTTCGCTGGGCGTCGCTACTTCCAGTATTCTTTGGAATTGCCTTTCAAGACCAGCCTGCCCGATCAATATCACCTGTCTTATTGTTAGCCATTGCATTGCTTGCGAACATCATCATTTCCCTGACAAATCGCCAACTCAATAGAATTGTAGTGGAACACCCTGCTTTTCTAAGCGTGGACCTGATCTTCACAGCCGGGCTCCTTGCGGTCAGTGGCGGTCACGAAAGTCCGTATTATCTCTATGCTCTAGGTCCATTGCTGGCAGGAGCATTTTTCTTTCAAATGAGAGGAGCGCTGATCGCATCCCTGATATTTACACTTCTTTATATCACAGGTGAACTGATTGGATTACAAATACTCAACCTGCAAATGAATGTCACAGCCATGACAACCCAATTGACAGGCATATGGTTAATCCCCATGCTGTTTGCATACTCATCCAATCTGCTCAAATCCATAAACCAGGCAAATGAAGACCTTGCGAACGCGCACCGCCAGTTGGAGATCATCCACGACCTCACCATATTATTGCAGGCGGCGCCCGACCTGTTGTCCGTTCAGGAGCGCGTGCTCGGCGCGGTCACAACCGACCTTGGCTTTTCAAAAGCGGTTGTTGCATTGGTTGACCCCGCGCGCGAGGAACTTGGCGGCTGGTTGGTATATCCCAAAGAGGAATCATTTCCCAAAACAGAAACACTGCCCCTCAAGTCAGAGAATGGTGAAGTTTTCAAGGCCTTATTAAATCGCAACAATTTCATTTCAAATGGCGGGACCCTTGTCCGCGACCCTGCCCTCAACAACTGGCTCAATCAAAACAAATGGCTTGTGCTTCCGCTTTACTTGCGGGAACACCCTGTCGGGCTTCTCCTCGTCGACGAAACGGGGATCAATAAAGAGCGCGAAAACACCCTGATGACTGTTGCGAATCAAGCCGCCCTCGCGCTTGGTACGACCATCCTGTGCATTGACCGCGCCCGACGCCTCGCCGTCGAAACCGAGCGCAACCGCATTGCACGCGACATCCACGATACAGTGGCGCAATCGCTCTTTGGAATCGTTTACAGCCTCGATGCCTGCATTAACATGCTCCCTGCAAAAGCAGATGACGTAAAAACAGAATTGATCGAATTGCGCGCGCTCGCCAATAACGCCCACGACGGAGTCCGCCGCTCCATCTTTGATCTGTGGCCCTCCGCGCTCACGATGGAGCTTTTCATGGCTGACCTGACGAACTACGTCAGCAGTTGTTGTCGTCCGCGGCGGTTCAGCATCATCTTCAACAATAACGGCGATTTCAATTCCCTCTCTTCTGGTATGCGGCGGACGGTCTATCGCATGGCGCAGGAGGCATTGGCAAACTCTGCACGGCATTCGGGAGTGCAGTCTGCACGGTTGTGTCTAACGGTGACGGATGACGAAATCTATTTAGTGGTATCTGATGAAGGCAAAGGATTTGACCCGGAGATTGCCATATCACGCAGTCAGAACCGCGAGCACTTTGGCTTACGCGGACTGCAGGAACGTACAAAAGCCCTAGGCGGTGACTTCGAGATCAATTCACAACCCAATGCAGGCACGCGTATCATGATCAATATCCCCATCAATGGACACCATCATCATGCCTGATCGCATCCGCATCCTTCTCATTGACGATCACGCAGTAGTCCGTAAGGGATTGGTGATGGTCCTTCGTCAGGAATCAGATTTCGAGGTCGTAGACGAAGCGGAGAATGGACGAATCGGTTTGGAGTTGGCAAAGAGTCTCGATCCAGATATCGTCCTTGTGGATCTGGTCATGCCTGAAATGGACGGGCAGGAAATGGCGCTGGCATTGCGCAAGTCGAATCCGGATATCAAGATCATGATGTTGACCGGCACGGAAGTGGACGACCGCGTGCATGAAGTGGTAGCGGCGGGCATTGAAGGATATGTGTTGAAAAATATCGAGCCGGGGGAGTTGGTGCGAGCCATTCATGCGGTGATGAATGGTGAGGCGTATCTGCATCCGGATGTGATGAAGAAAGTGATCGAGATGATGCAGCCGCACCAACCACATCCTGTTTCACTTACACCGCGCGAAATGGAAATAGTGGAATACATGGCAACGCCGAATACCTACAAGCAGATCGCGGTGCAGTTGAGCGTCAGTGAAGAGACCGTGCGAAGCCACGCTAAGAATATTCTTGAAAAAATGAAACAACCCAACCGTGCCCAGGCGGTGCTTGCGGCAGTGAAAATGGGATTGATCAAATTGAACGGATAGCAGAGGGGCGATTGTTACCGTCGCAGGATGGTCGCTGTTTCGTCTTCATAGAGAATATCCCAGCCCGCTTCCTTTAGTGTGGCTGCAAGTTCGGATTTGGTTGGGATGATGGTCCAATCCACATGATGCTCATTCAATATACTCTCCCAACCGTCGGCCAGCCCTATGACGGTCTCGTACTTGCGGGTAACTTCACCGGTCACATCTGAAATGCTGTCAGCGAAAACCTTATTTTCGGGTCCGAGCCGAAATTCAATGTATCCGCCCCAATCCAGTTTGTTGAACATTTGCCCATTTTGCGGATGGCTTTCAAGCCAGTTTACTGCATCAACGGGAAAGACCTGATTGTCGAACTGATATATATTCCCATACCTGCCAGATAAAAGGTTGACGCCAATAAATGCCGTAACGATCAGGATCCAAAGCGCTCCTCGTATTCCTTTTTCCATTCCCCGTACCACTGTTTCAAGACGATTTACGAGTTTTACATCCTTGGCGGCAAGCAACGTTTCCACCAGGATGAACGGAGCGACAATTCCATATAAATGGATGTTACGCCCGGCCATGAGGCTCATGGCGGTAAACCCGGCAAGCAGAAAGGCTTTCCCCGTTGCGATTCTTTCCTTTTTGATTGCAAGCAATGCAACGGAGAGTACCAACAAAACCATGAGGATCAGGAAGTTCGACTGTGAGAAATCCGGCGGATGGTTTTCAGCGATACGCGACATCAGATAGTCGTTATTAACAACACCAATTATCATCCTCCATGGCTGGAGCCCTGATGGGTTGAGAAGGGTCGCAAAGAGGGAAAGAAGCAACGCCAGCCATAAGCTCCGACCGGCAACGGCGCTGACATTTTCACGATCGAAAATAAAATCCCATAACCAGCCAGCGGAGAAGGCAAACAATACCAAAATGCCCGCGATGAATTCGCCATGCAGGTTTGCCCATAAGACCATAAAGGCAGGGAAGATCCAAACCGGTACCTTTTCACCTCGAGACAGCTTGTCTGTCCAAACAAGCCAAATGGACAGAAAAAACATGCTCAACATATGGGGCCGCAAGGACCAGTTAAGGGAGGTAACAGCGGCGCCCAGGGCAAGAATGAAAAAGGATGGCAGTCGCAGGTTGAAGCGGGCAGACAGATGGGAATATAGAATCAAAAATGTTGATGATAATAAAACAGCCGTGAACCATACCAGCCCGGCTGCGCCAGACACAGAATGGATCAGATAGAGCACAACATCTGTCAGCCATTCGTGTGATGTGTAAGGTTCTTCCGCCAGCGGATATACAAACGGTTCGCTTGCTGGTATTGCCCTGGCTTGCAGGATCAACTTTCCTGCCGCAAGGTGGCGCGGTAAGTCTCCATCAAGGTTGAGCATCCGATCCCCAAAGACCAATGCCATAATAAAAATCACCAGAAAGAAGACATCCTGCAATCGTGGCAAAAGGTAATTTTTGACCTGAAATTTCATGGGAGGAAACTTTTCCTTTAGAACTTATTATATGATCCACTCATTTTGCGGTATTCGATGAACGGCTCGTCGATCATCTTCGTCCACAACGTGATCTGGCAGGATTCCTCGAGCGTGGACGACCACTGAAAGGCTTCATCGAGGGTCTGCCCGGTTGCAAAACTGCCATGCCCGCGCAACATGATGATCTTATAATTTTCGAGCGCACTGGCAACCTTCTTTGCCATCTCCGGTGTGCCGGAGGCAAACTCTTCACTGATCACGGGGACTTTCTTCAAGAGATACGATGCTTCGTTGTCAACAGGGACGATCTCGTCGCGCGAAAGAGAAAAGGCTATTGCCGTGCGCGGGTGACAGTGACATATCGCCAGGGCGGGGGTGTTCATGTAAATGGCGCGATGCACCAATAGTTCGGTGGATGCCAAAGTCACACCGCTATCGTTCTTTTCCAGTCCGGTTTCGATCAGATCATGCTTTTTGAGATTGCCCAACATTGCGCCGCGCCGCTTGATGATGACCCGGTCTCCCAGGCGGATGCTGAGGTTGCCGCCGTGGGACGAGATCATGTTGGCAACGTACATATCGTGCCCGATCTCGCGGAACATTTCGTAGATGCGTTCATCAATCATGAGGTTTCTCCTTCCATCAAGCCTGCCAGCTCCAGGTCTGCCAGTTTTTTCGCCTTCGGCATACCGTTCTCGTCCCATCCGCGCGTACGATAGTATTCCCTGAGCATGGGGTCAAGTTGTACCACCCAACCCTTCGAGGCGCCTTCCACAACAGGTTCGGTCAGTAGACGTGGGGGCAGTGTGTCATCGGCGTGAGTAAAGCCAAAGCGGAGATTCAGCATTCGTTCCAGATTCCAGATGCGCTCCCCAGCCTTGATCAAATCACCGGTCGAGTAGGGAACGCCCGTCACCGCGGTCAATACCCGCGCAAAGTATTCCTCCGCCACGCCAATGTTGGTGAATTTGCATAATACAAGAGAATCGATTGCCGCGTTGGAGTTCTGGTGCAGGATGACAAAACTGCTTTTTCCCTGAACCTGGAATCGGTCTATCAGCTTGGGCAAGCCGAGCACTTCCAGTCCGAGCATGTTGCCGCGCATATGACAGCCGCCCCGGTTCGACGTGGCGAACAACAAGCCCTGTCCCTGCATGCCGCGTGGATCATACGCCGGGAGCTCGAGCCCCTTGGCAGACATAGATAATTCGGGATGCCCATATTTCTCTGCCAGCCGCAGCGAACCTTCGGCGAGATCCGCGCCTAGGTCGCGTCGGAATGCCATATCCTCCAGTGTGGGAGCCAACAGGTCTGCGCGGCCAAAGCGCAGAGGCGAATCGATATATCCCCTTTCGCTGAGTTCCATCGCGCAGGCAATCGTTGCCCCGGCAGAGATTGTGTCAAATCCCAGGTCGTTGCAAAGATTATTGGCTTCGATGATCGCCGAGAGATCATCCACCCCGCATGATGCGCCAAAAGACCAAGTGGATTCAAACTCGGGCCCCTCGCCTTCGACCTTGTCGGTCCTGGTGATACGCGTACAGCCGATGGGGCATGCCCAGCAGGAGGCATTCCTGACCAGATATTTTTCGGTCAGTGCTTCGCCGGAGATCTCCTCCGCGCCTTCGAAGTGCGATTGCTGGAAGTTGCGCGTGGGAAGTGCCCCAATATTGTTCATCAGGTTCATTATCACTGCCGTGCCAAACTCCGGCAACGCCTGGCTGGTGACAGGATTGGCGGCGAGCAGTTTCCTGGCTTCGTAGAGCATGAATTTGAATTGTTCTTTATCGACGACCTCTGTTTTTTCCTTACCCTCCACTACGACCGCTTTCAGGTTTTTCGAGCCCATCACTGCGCCTACACCGCCGCGCGCCGCCGCGCGTTCGCCGTCGTTCATGATGGCGGCAATGCGGCTCAGATTCTCGCCCGCGGGACCAATGCACAATACATTGCGTTGGTTATTGTTTTGCCCAAGCGTTTTCGTAACATCGAACACTCGCCGCCCCCATAACGCCGACGCGTCATGCAGAGTTGCACCGCCGTTCTTGATTTCGATCCACATTGGCTTTTCAGCTCTGCCGTGGATCACAAGCGCATCGTAACCGGTTTTCTTGAACTGCATTCCCCAAAAGCCCCCGGAATTCGCATCGAGCACTGTGCCCGTTAGCGGGCTTTTGGTGGTGATCGAAAACCGATTGCTGGTCTGGTAGCCGGTGGCGGTCAGCGGGCCATTGGCAATGATGAGCACATTCTCAGGCGAGAGTGGATCAACTTCCACGCCGACCAAATCCCACAGTAAACGAGCGCCTAGTCCGCGCCCGCCAATGAATAGGCGCGCCATGTCCATATCCAAGGGCACGGTACGCACAATGCCCGTTGCCAGGTCAATCTCTAAAATTTTCTCGTTCCAACCTTTCATTCGTAAACTCCTTTTCTCGGTCTGGACCCTGGAGCGTCGCGCCGACCATGGCTTTGATCGCGTCTGAATCGATGGGCGTTCGAAATTCGATTAATTCCCATCCCTTTGTCGTCGCATTTCGATCCGCGAGAAGTTTGTAAAATATCCCAATGCATGGAAGGCTGGGAGATGCGGGTCGTTTTCGTGTATGTTCTCCGCGTAGGTATCGTGATGCAGGTAACGGGTGTGTAAATGGGATAAAAGTTGCATGCCAACATTCTGTGGTTTCCCCTGTTCGGTGTGCATGATCAAATGACTAAGCGTCGATCTTAGTGTAAATTTTGTGTTGCGGTATACCAGCCAGCCCGATGTGCCATCCGGGAAATTTATTTGCAGGCCTTCGGTATTTGGCGAATTTTGCATGGACTCCAAGGCGTTGATCCATGTAATATGCTCTGGATAGTCTTCAAGTTTTTCCAGCGCCTTCTCGAAATCAAGCCATGTCACATCCCCTTGAAGAGAATCCGATAGCGGGCGTGGTGCATGGCGCATGACCAGATATGTTCCTGATTCGACAAATCCCTTCTTCAAGAACAGTGTATAGGCAGGTTCGTTGTTCTTGATCACTTCCAGATGAGTCTCTTTCATTCCAAGTGTATCAGCATTGTTCAACATGAAATCCATTAATAGTGAACCGGCACCGGTTCGGCGGGAAGACGGCAAAATTCCCAGGCGGGTGACCCATGCCATTTCCTGTCGAATGCCCAACATGCTCAGCCCGAGCACCTGCCCATTCGCATCGCGCGCAACACCGGATCGCCGCAAGTCAACATTGAAGTCGTGTATATATTCATTTAACCTGTCTGCGTTCATTGGCATCGGAACGAGATAATCCACCCTTGTTTGATTATAGAGATCGGTCAATTCCTGAATCGTGAAACGATCTGCCGGTATGATCTCGATCGACATTATGACTTTGAGTCCAGAACAGAATCGATCATCTTTACCAAACTTGACAGGGAGAATGGTTTACATAGATATCCGTTCAGATTGTAGGCGTCGACGGTTTGGCGCGCCACCTCCTCGGGCCAGGCAGTTAGAACAATGATGGGGACAGAGGCTAAAGCGGGATCGCCTCTCAACCATACGGAAAGGGTCTGACCGTCGGCATCCGGCAAACCCAGATCGAGCAGGATCAGGTCTGGCCTGGACATGACCGCCATCTCCAATCCCTCTTCAGCGCTATGCGCGAATAGGAATTCATGCCCGCGCGATGTAACGATCTTTTCCACAAGTGTGATGTTATCTTGAATATCCTCGATATAAAGGATCTTTGCCACGGACTCCTCCTTCCATAATTTTTGCCAGAAAAAATGATTCTATCACTGACAAGCCCCGCCTCTAACTTCCCGGTAACTGTTCCTGAACTAAGAAATTTTGCCTACACTGATCGTTATTTAGTTGTCCCCGTTATTTCATACACTGCCATTACTATTCAAGATATTTCAAGCCGGAACCGGTATTGAACAGTACCACGCGCTCATTAGGTGAGATCCACTTTTGCTCGAGAAGTGTCACAAGCGCCGCAAGTGTCGCTGCTCCTTCCGGTGCGGCAAAGATCCCCTCCAGCCTGCCTAGTTGACTTTGTGCCTGTAAGATCGATTCGTCACTGACCGAAACAGCCGTCCCGTTACTCGCGCGCAGGTCTTTCAGGATCAAAGCATCAGCAAAACTTTTTGGCACCCGCAACCCGGATGCCAGAGTATGTGCGTTTATCCAAAAATCACAAAACTCCGCGCCACTTTCAAACGCCTTGATGACTGGCGCGCAACCTTCCGCCTGTACAGCTACCATACGCGGTCTTTTTGTGTTTTCCAACCACCCCAATTCCTCGAGTTCGGCAAATGCCTTCCACATTCCGACAAGACCTGTGCCTCCCCCGGTGGGGTAGATGATTACATCGGGTAATGTCCAATCGAAGGCTTCTGCAAGTTCATACCCCATGACCTTCTTTCCTTCTGTGCGATACGGCTCTTTAAACGTGGATAAATCAAACCACCCCTCTGCACGTGCTTTCTCTCCCGCCAGACCAGCCGCGTCACTGATCAGCCCATCAATCAAGATGACCTCCGCACCTGCTATACGGCTCTCTTCAACATTAGCGCGTGGTGTATCCTTGGGCATATAGATCATAGCTTGAATATTCGCGCGTGCAGCATAAGCCGCCATCGCCCCACCCGCGTTGCCTGCTGTGGGGATAATCACCTTTTTGATCCCCAACTCTTTTGCCTTGGATACAGCGGCCGCCAACCCCCTGGCTTTGAAGGATCCAGTAGGATTTGTGCTTTCGTCTTTTACAAAAAGATTGGCAAGCCCAAGTTCTCTGCCCAAATTGGAGACTCTTAGCAAGGCGGTATCGCCCTCTCCAAGGAATACGACATTTTCCTGATCGGCAATGGGGAGCAGTTCCTGCCAGCGCCACATCCCTTTTCGGCGGCGGGTAATTTCATCCCGGCCCACTTGGCTGCGTACCTGCTTTAAATCATAGATTGCCAGAAGCGGTGACTGGCAATCAGGACAGTAGGTATGGATTTCCCGCGCGGAGAATTCCCTGCTACAACCTGAACATTTCAAATGAGAAAGATGAGAATATGTCATGATCCTGGAAACAATGATGCTGACTTGTAATGAAACACTGTACGAAGCAGATCATCGTCTCCCGAGTGTATCACGATAGTTTCCTACGCAGCCGGTACGAAAGCTTCCACACGTGCCCATAGTTCGCGGATATTAATGGGCTTGGACATGTATACGTCACAGCCAGCCTCCAATGCCTTTTCCGCATCACCTTTGAGTGCGTTCGCCGTCACAGCAATGATCGGAACAGTAGATAGTTCACGTTTTTTGCTGGATCGCAAACGTCGTGCCACTTCATAGCCGTCAATGTCAGGCAGGTTGATATCAAGCAGGACTAGGGCAATATCTTCCTCCTCAGCCATGCTGACCCCGCGCGTACCGTTCGGGGAATGAAAAAGTTTATACCCGCGCGATTCCAGGGCGCGCCTGACGAGTGTTGTGTTATCCGGGTTATCTTCAATGTATAGGATGTTATGTGTCATGAACTAATACCTCAAATCTTATTTGCAATCAAAGTTTCAACTTTTTCAAAAAGATCCACAATGTTGATGGGCTTGGACATATAATCGTTACATCCGGCGTCCATTGCCTTTTTTGCATCACCTTTCATTGCATTGGCTGTGACCGCAATAATCGGTGTATTGGCTAATTCGGGTTTTGTGCTTGCCCGTAAACGGTGGGCTACCTCGTACCCATCCATATCCGGCAGGTTGATATCCAGCAAAACAAGGTCGATATTCTGGCTTTCAGCAATGGCTATACCCTGAAATCCTGTCCATGCTTCGATCAGATTATAACTGTCCGGTCGGAATATCCTTTTGACAAGCGTCATATTGTCGGAATGATCTTCAATATACAGGATGTTGGGTTTCATGCCTTTTCTCCCTGCTCCTGCGTTTCGCCTGATTCCTCGATGACATCGATCACCTGGCTCACGAATTTTTTGGTGGACAATGAGCCTTTTTGATACACAGCCTGGATATGACCATTCAGCCTCTTTCGTTCATCCGCTGTAATATCCTTCGCGCTGACAACAACCACCGGAATGTCTTTTGTGCGCGGATCGAGTTTGAGTTCCTCGACCAGCCCAAAACCATCTATACCGGGCATGGTGAGATCAGAGACGATGAGGTCGGGCAGTTTTTGCCGAGCCATTGCCAGTCCCTCCCTGCCATCTTTTGCATGAAAGACACGATAAGCCTTGTAACCTTCAAGTAATCGGCGGATCAGCAGGGCATCGTCTGAATTGTCATCCACCAGTAAAACGGTTTTCGTTTTCTCATCGAGATTTTCGAGCGCTGCCTGCAAGCCTTCATGTGGCGCGGGGGACTGGTCCTCACTAAGATGCACATCCACAGCCCATTGATCGCCGAGCACATGCTTTTCGACAGGAAAGGTATGACCGGTACAATTGACAACGACCTTCTCGTCAGATTTGATCGTACCATTGCGGATCAACTTCTCGAGTCCGGCGAAGGCGACAGATGTTGCCGGTTCGACAGCCATTCCCTCGCTTTTTGCCAGTGCCCGCATTGCGGCAAATGCTTCTGCATCCGTTACGGATTCCATCACACCGCCATGGTGCTGTGTGAGATTCCATAGATACGTAAATGCTTTGCCGGGATCGCCTGTTGACAGGATGATGATGCTGGTTTCAGGAATGACCGGCTCGGCGACATCTTTTCCGGCTTTGAAGGCATTGACCATCGGCGCACAACCTTCGGTTTGGATAATCGCCAGTTTTGGAATGTGATCGATCAAGCCCATGTTCAACAATTCTTTGAAACCCGAATATACACCGAGTGGCCCCAAGCCTCCGCTTACAGCCTGGATATACCAGTCGGGCGCATGCCAGCCGAGTTGTTCGACGATCTCATAGGTGATGGTTTTCATGGATTCGCGCGCCGGTATGGATGTGGCTCCGCGGTCGAGCAGTAGATTGCGTCGTTGCGCAAATTGGGATGCGATCTGTTTGGTCTGATCGTAATTTCCGCTTACTCGAATCACTTCTGCGCCGAAGAGGGCGGCTTCGTGCAATTTTTCCTGCGGCACGAGGCTGGTCATAAAGACCCAGAGCTTGATTCCTGCGCGGGCGCAGGCGGCGGCGTATGCCACAGCGGCGTTACCAGTGGAAGCGATGACCGCTTCTTTGATGCTGTTTTCCAACATGGCTGCAACCGCGCCGGCGGCTTGGCGGTCTTTGAAAGAAGATGTCGAACCGTAACGTTCGTCTTTGATGTAGACCAGATCATGCCCAAGGGCGGGAGCGAAGCGATGTGAGAGCCAGAGCGGAGTTCCGCCCGCGGGGTAAAGGTCCAGGGCAGAGGGATCCTCCAGTGGCAAGACATCCTGATAACGCCACATGTTGGAGGGGCGATTCGGAAGCCCGCGCAGGACCTCACGTTTGAAGGCATCGTAATCGTACCGCGCTTCCAGCCACTGTGATTCGCATTTGGTGCATATCGCAGGCACGAAGGGTTTGTAGGGTTGTTGATCGCCGCAGAGGTTACATTCGAGATACTTGGGTGTTGCCATTTATTTTTCCTGCTTTTCGATTACTTCGGTAATACGCGCCTGGAGGGGCATTTCGATAAAGAATGTTGAACCTTCACCTTCAACGCCGGTGCTTTCAGCCCAAAGGCGTCCGCCGTGCATTTCGATGAGACGACGACTGATCGGCAAGCCCAGGCCTGTACCACCGACCTTACGGGTGGTGGATGTATCGACCTGGGTGAATTCCTGGAAGATTGCCTCGAGATGATCTGAAGGAATACCGAGACCGGTATCTTTGACCGAGATCAATACTCTTGCACCATCCATCCTGGATACACTCATGGTAATCTTGCCATTTGTTGTAAATTTGATCGCATTGTTGACGAGGTTGATCATCACCTGTTTGACGCGCGTGCTGTCTGCGTAGATCTCCGCTTCGCCATCCGATTTTTCATCGATGATGAGTTCGGTGTTTCTTGCATTTGCCAGTGAAGATGTAATGCTGTTGACATCGTCAAAGATATCGTGGATTCTGAAATTTTCAGGATTCAAGTTCATGCGCCCGGATTCGATCTTAGCCATATCCAGAACGTCGTTGATGAGATGCAGAAGGTGTTGTCCGTTCTTTTGAATGAGGCGCAGATCGTTATCCATGTAATCTGTCAATTCACCGTCCAGACCTTCGAGCATGACATCTGTAAAGCCGAGGATCGAGTTCAGGGGTGTTCGCAACTCATGCGACATGTTCGCAAGGAACGCCGATTTTAGGCGGTCAAGTTCCTGCAATTCACGCGCGCGCTTTTGCAATTCTTCATTCAGGCGCAGGGTTTCAAGATGGATGCTGGCTTGTGCAGCGATGGAGGCGGCAAGCCCTCTTGCATCCGTCGAAATATTCTGCATACCCATCACCTTCAATTGCCCTATGGATTCACCTTGCACGACCAGTGGCTGTTCGAATGCGTTATTGTATGGGATTGGGATTGATCCAATCGGCGTAACGATGTTTGAATCGTAGACAAAGCCCAGCGTCTCAGTCTCGTTTTGTTCCGCATAGGATTGCCAGTTTTCGCGGGTAAGGCGGCGCGTGGCGGCTTCTGCGTCGGCGCGCGCGCGCGCGGCATCGGCAAGCAGGCGGATATTCTCCATCTGTTGCCCAACTTGTTTAACGACTGCGCTGATGAGAGCCTTGTCTTCTCGTGAAACTGCGTCCTTGCCCTTGACAAAGAACCTGCCGATTTGTTGATCGAGCACCTGCATGGTCTCTTCGTGATCAAAATCCGCAGGGGCAGGATTCGTAAACGGCTCCACCGATGCTTGATCGTAAGCATAGCCGATCCGTTCGCTGTTGTGGATGGCGTCCAGGAAGGTTTCCCAGTTCTTGTGTGTCAACTGGTGGGTGGCTTCTTCCGCTTCAGCGCGGGCGCGTTCAGCGGCGGCGAGCAGGCGAAGGTTTTCGATCTGAAGCGAGGCTTGCTGAGCGATCGTGTTCGCGAGTTTAATATCGTCATGGGTCAATGGACGTTCGGACGGTTGGGCAACCTGGACTTCACCAATGGCTCTTCCGCTTGAGGTCAATGGAGTCTTGATAACATCCGCTTCGTTCTGGACCAATTGCTGGGTGCCTCGAATCGGCATGACCTTATCCCCGGCATAGGCAAATCCAACCTCTTCCTTTTCATAGATGATGGGCGTGGAAGTGACATGCTTTTCGCTTTCCTTGAGCCGCGCTTCCAATTCCAGCACGCGTGCCTGCAAGATATCTATTTCTTCCTGAAACAACAGGGCAGGAGTACTGGACTGTATTCCACTACCCAAAGGCTTGGTTAGTACAGGCTGATTTTCAGGTAGGTGTCCATTAGAATCGGAGGAAAGTTGTTGTATTTCTGAGAACAACTTCTCAACCCGTTTCCTGGATATATTCTTTGGCATCGGCAATTCTCCTGCAAACAGGAACCTGCTAAGAGGATTTATCCTTCATGCTTAGTTGAGCGACGGTCATGGGCGCGCCCAGGGCGTGACCAAGTTCGCGCGCGGCGATCTGCAGAACGGCTTCCACTGAAGTGGCGCTTTGGATCTTCTGGTTGATAACGTTCAAGGTACTTTCGCGTTCAGCCTGTTTCTGCGCCTGTGTAAAGGAGCGCGCATTTTGCATGGCGGTGGCTACCTGTGAAGCCAGTGTGGTCTGGATGCTGGCGTCTTCTTCGGTGAAGGCATTGATGCGGTCCGATTGCACATCCAGCACACCGAGTACCCGGTCACCGATCACCAGCGGCACAGCCAATTCAGAGGCAGTGTCGGGCAGCATCGGGTTGGGCAACCAGCCGGGTTCGACGAACACATTATTCACGATAACGGCTTTTCTTGTGCGGGCGGCGCGGGCAACCAGCGATTGTTCCCTGTCCAACGGGATGGAAACAGTTTCGTTGGTACCTTCATGCTTGTCGCCTTCCTGCCAGCCGCACGCCGCGATCTGAAGCTCCCCAGTCGCTTCGTTGAACGTGAAGATGTGCGTGTGATACAGACCGAATTGGCGTTGTGTCAGTTGCACCACCGTGCTGAGCAGTTTGTCCACATCCAGTTCCTGAGAGGATGCAGTACTGATTTCGGCAACAGCCGCCAGTTGTCGTGCGCGTTTGTCCAACTCGACCTGTCCATGCCTGGTCTCTTCGAACAGACGTATACTTTCGATGTGTGCGCCCAGACGTTCAGCAACGGCATTGACAAGCTCAACAGATTCCTGGTCTTCATGGGTCAAACCTTGCACAGACAGTTTGCCGATCATTTCGTCACGAGCCTTGAGGGGCGTGGCAAACATTGATAGGTCTTCGTACCGGCCGTTACCGTGCGGGCGGACTTCCTTCGTGTCATACAGGTATCCCAGGTTTTCTGTGGTTCTGGATGAAACGTATTTCTGCCAACCCTCGATGGTCTGAAGACTGGCAGCCCGTTCGGCTTCGAAGCGATACCGCTCGGCGCTTTCCAGCAGGCGCAGGTTTTCGATCTGTTGCGCCACCTGGCGGGCAACGATATTGACCAATTCATTCGTTTGTTCGCGGCGGGCTTCGTCGTCGATTTCCACCACGAGGGAGCCCAACGACTCACCCGTCACGGAGATCGAGGCTGAGATGGCGTGTCCGGCTTCGGGGAGATCTGACTCGTCCACATCCGCAAGTGGGACAACCTGATTGTGGTCAAATGCGAAGCCAAAGTGTTCCGGCTTGTGGATGGCATCCAGGTGTTCACTCCAGCCTTCATGTACCAGGCGGCGAGCTTGGGATTCAACCTGGGCGCGGGCTTGTTCGGTTTCTGCGAGCAGGTTGGCGTTCTGAACGGCGACCGCCAGTTGACCAGCCAGCGCTTCGAATGCGGGGAGTACTTCTTCGTTCAATACGCCAGGCTGACTGGTCTGCATATCGAGCACACCCACCACCTTGTCAGCAACGATCAACGGCACGGCCATTTCACCACGTGTTTCAGGCAGTAACGGGTTTTGGCGGAATGTGGCGCTCCTGGTCGTATCGGAAATCACCACTGATCTTTTTTCCAGTGCCGCACGTCCGTTGATCGAGCCTGTGTTGAGCGGCAGGCTGTGACCGCGACCAAGTAATTGCTCACCTGCATTTCCAGTTCCTGCCTCTAGGATGAGATTGGTCTGGCTGGGGTCGGTTAGGTAGACCTGCACGTAGTACAGGTTGAATTCCTTCAAGATGAGATTACAAGCATCCTTCAACATGACATCGAGTGCTCGCACTTGTGAGACCGTGCGACCCACTTCAGCCGCCAGTTCCAGATTGCGGGTACGAGCTGCGACGCGCTCTTCCAAGCCTTGCAGAGTGCGCTGAAGTCGAGATGTCATCTTGTTAATTGCCTGTGCCAGGTCACCAACTTCGTCTGTGGTTTCAACTTCTGCTCTTGCGCTCAAATCACCCTCAGTAATCCTATTGGCTGCATTTGATAAATTTATGATGGGTTTAGTGAAC